>JBJOFA010000138.1:0-4804 GCA_046049015.1 Actinomycetota bacterium
TGACCTCGGTGGCGTTGCAACCTGGGGTTACAAGCTACAGATGTTGCAGAACAACAACTACGTGACTGTTCAGACTGGAACCGGTGCTGCTGTGAACAACCTCGTGGTTGCCTCACCAGCCACGAACGTTTATGTCTACTACCGAATCATCGCAACCAACTCGGTTGGTGACTCAAGCACATACACGATTCTGGTCAGAGGCTAGAAAAACTAAAAAGATCCCGTCGCAAGACGGGGTCTTTTTTATTTGGTTGAAGTTACTTTGACATTCCTAGAAGAACTGCAAAGCAAACGTTTGCAATTGCTAGGGCAAGAATTGAAGGAACCCAAGTGCCCACGAAAATGCCGTTCAACTGGTCTTCGGTGTCACCACCGTTAGCGAAGAAAAGCCAGACGCTGAGCAAAAGGCTGGCAGCCGCAGCGAACAGAATTGTTATACGAAGAATTTTTGTCGGATCCATAACTTCTTTTTACCACATCTACGTTGCCGGAATTTCTGATACCCCGATATTGCCACGTCTCGGACAATTAAGAACTTAGGCACAAGCGCCAAACATCAACGGGTGTCCAGAGTCCGCCGCTGGAACAGGTAGCGGGCTGACGCTGCTCGTGATTCAGGATCGTGCATCGCATAGACCAAGGCGTCGGCATCAGAGGCGCTACGGCCGGTGCCCGCAATTTCTTCCATCACGGCATTGACCTGAGCTTTCGTAGTACGAAGGGCATACAAAGGCTTGTTCGCCAGACTGAAAGCCAAACTCTCTACCTGTCTCGACAATTCATCAGCCCCAACCACTCGATTGATGAATCCCATCGATTGGGCCTCAGAGGCAGTGAACGGCCTGCAGGTCAGGACCAACTCTTTGGTGAGTGCGGGCCCTATCTCTCGAACCAACCGCGGGATGCCACCCCAGGCCAATGGAATGCCCAAATCAACTTCGGGAACCGAGAACATTGCATCGATGGCTGCCAGACGAATATCGCAGGCTCCGACCAGAACTACTCCCCCGCCAACGCAGTGCCCCTGTACCGCAACCACCGAGATCTGCTTGATGTCGGTCCAAGCATCGGTTGCCAACCGACCTAATTCGGCCGAATGTCGTGACGAGATATTTCGATCAGAGGCACCGTCACCAGAACGAGAAAAGTTTTCAAGGTCAAAGCCGGCGCAGAAAGACCGGCCAGCTCCCGAAAGAACCACCACCCGAAGGTCATCACGAGTATTCAGCCAAGCAGCCAG
This sequence comes from Actinomycetota bacterium, assembly GCA_046049015.1. Classification (GTDB taxonomy): domain Bacteria; phylum Actinomycetota; class Acidimicrobiia; order Acidimicrobiales; family Ilumatobacteraceae; genus Casp-actino8. Next base: position 1,241 of record JBJOFA010000138.1, read on the forward strand.
TTCAATGATCTCTTCGAGCATTGATACCGAGAGAGCATTCAGCCTCTCAGGGCGGTTGAGAGTGATCCGCGCTAGTCGATCCTCAATCTCCACTTTCAGCGCACTGAAGATTGGTTGCTCCATCGTGATCCTCTCGGCTGAATTCGATCGTCGGCGATTACAGCAAGCGCCGAACTTCTTGAATCCGATCCTTGCTGGGAATCCGGGTGATGCTGACGTTCTTACCCGAACTCAAGGCCTGCACCATTTCCGTGGCGCTGATGGCGATAGCGACGTGTCCGATTTGAGAGGTGTCTCCGCCAGAGAAGGTGAAGATCAAGTCACCGGCTTGTATGGGCGAGTTTCTCCAATCAACAGCAGTTCCCAGAACGGCTAAGGCCCGGCTTTGATGGGGCACCGAAACCCCAACCTTGGCAAAGCTTGCTCGTACGAGTCCTGAGCAGTCGTAACTTCCGGGGCCGGCGGCTCCAAACAGGTAGGGCTTTCCGACCTGAGCCTTAGCAAAGGCGATCATGGTTTGCACTCGACTGGAAGGAGCAGCTGCTCCGATAGGCAACTTGATGATCTGGCCGGGGTGGATAATGGACGACTTGCTGAAGTTGTTTACCTTCAGCAGTGCGTCAAGCGATACTTTGGCTTTCGTCGAAATGGCAATCAGGGAATCGCCACTTTGCACTTTGTAGGTCTGCAATTCTGTTGGTGCACTACTTCCATCGGAATTGGTCGGACTTGATGATGCATTTATGGTTGTAGACGATGTCACCGGGGCGGCTTTCGCCGAGGCCGGAATGATCGCTCCAGCGGGCAAAGTAATGGTTTGGCCGGGATGGATCACCGAAGATTTGGTGAAGTTGTTTGCTTTCAAAAGGGCCGTCAAGGAAATTTTGACTCGGGCAGCAATAGCCGTCAGCGAATCTCCCTTTCTCACGGTGTAAGCAACCGGCCCCGACGAGGCCCCAGTTGACGTGCTGCTAGTAGCCACTGCGTGATCCGGCAATTTAATGACCTGACCGGGAGTGATAACTGTTGTCCTGGTGAAACCATTTGCTGACAAAAGATCACCGAGCGAAACCTTGGTGCGGTTGGCGATGCCAATTAAAGAGTCACCCTTCTGCACGGTGTAGAGCATCCCACTCGCAGTTGAGACCATCGGAATACGAGCCGAGGAACTGGCCATCGCGCCTGGCGCCCCAACGAATCCGAGGGCAGCAGCAGAGCACAGCGAGACCAAAGCGGTGCGGGCCACAAATTTGATTGACGAGTATTTGCTTGATTTCTTCACGTCAGATCTATCGGCCCGAGGCCGAGTCATCTTGAGAAATTCTTGGCAATCCGAGCGTCAAACCCTCTCACCTGGGCTTCTGTGGACCATGTCGTAATTCGGACCGGCGGAAATTCTCGATAAGTCGAACGAATCAACCTCGGGTTCGGTGTGTCACGATGGTCTCATGTCTCTCAATGAGCCCGCAGTGACTCGCGTGGTGGGGGTTTACAACGCCAGGGGTACGGTGCTCGGTGAACTGAACTATCTGCTCCGGCGGACCTTTGCCGGAGAACATTGTGCTCTGTGCGATATCACCCACAGCAGTGTTCGACGCCGTCCAGACTGGGATCGCTGCTCCCGAAGTTTCTCACTGGAGTTCGGGATTCCGGTGGATCTTTTCCACCTTGATGAGGTTCCGATCGAACTCTCTGAAACTGTCGACTTTTGTGTGCCAGCGGTTTTTTTCCAGCGTTCTGACCAGAGTTTTGTCATCGCTGCCCATCCCAATGAACTGGTGGACTGCAATCACTCGCCAGAGCAGCTCTTCGCGTTATTGAGGACAAAAATCGGAGTGGAGTCATGATCGTTGTTGCCGGAATGAGTGACCGCCTCTTACTCAACGAAGTAGGCGCCTATGCCCAATTTGTCGAAAGTCTTGGCTACGACGTGCTACAGGTACCTGAAACCATTCACGATTCGATGGCCGTGGCACTTTTGGCCCTTGAACACACCACCACATTGCGCGTCCAGACCAGTCTCACCTTGGCCTTTCCTCGGAGCCCCATGCTGTTAGCTCTTCAATCCTGGGATCTTTCGAGATTGAGTGAGGGCCGTTTTGGCCTCGGTCTTGGCACACAGATCCGGCAAAACATAGAAGGCCGTTTTGGAGTGCCGTGGTCCGACCCCATTCAGCGAATGGATGATTACTCCACTGCAGTTCGAGCTTGCTGGAATAGTTTCCAAACTGGCGAGCCCCTGAAGGTCGACACTGCGAACTATCGCCTTGATCGACTGCAGCCGTTTTTCAATCCCGGGCCACTTTCCCATGACGCTCCAGAGTTGCTACTCGGTGGAGTCAACAATCGCGCAATCGAATTGGCGGGTCGCAGTGCGGACTGGTTCGTCACCCACCCCACGAACTCCCATCCCAAATTCTTACAGGAGCGCGCCCTGCCCGCTCTGAAGAAAGGATCAAAAACTCGGACCCTCCCCCCGATCACCGTGACAACGGCCAGCCCATTGATAACCGGGAAAACGAGACACGAGGTGGAGCTCAGCCTGGACCGCCAACGCGCCGTTCTAGCCTTTTTGTATTCCACGCCGGCGTATCGTCGCACGCTTGAACTTTTCGGATGGGCCGAAGTCGGTCAAGAACTTCAGACTTTGACCCGCAACGGCAATTGGTCACAGCTCAAGGATCTTTTGACCGACGACATGATGACCACCTTGCTGCCGATGGGCACCTGGTCGGAAATGCCTGAAGTCTTATCTGAATGGTTCAAGGGACTGTGCCAAGCCATCATGATCCAGCCGCCTGAATTCTCGGAACGAGATCACGTTGATGATGATTTCCTGCAGTTGGTGGCAGCAGTGAAAGAAATCAAGTGAGCAGGTCGTCCTCAATCAATTTCAGGCGACGCCAGGTGCCAAATCGTTGAGATAGCCCTGGAGCGATGAAGAGTCGAGACTTCCGAGAACCCTCGTCACTTCACCTTGATCGTTAATGAATACCCAAGCGGGTTGTTGAGGGACGTCATAACGAGCAAAGACGTCTCCAGCAACGTCAACCAATGATGGAAATGTGAGGTCATGGCGAGCCACGAAATCTTCCATCGACTCCCGTGAACCATTCCAGGCCACACCTAGAAACGTCACTGGACCACCAGCGGCTAGGCCAAATTTTGAGTGGGCCTCCTCGACCGAGGGGGCTTCTGCGTTACAACTACTTCAACCAGGTGCCCAGAACCAGAGCACCACTGGCCCGTCGATGGCTCCGATGTCGAGTGATGTATCAATCAATAGTTTTGCCGGATCAGTCTCCAGTGGAGGCAGCGTTGGTTCACTTTGAGGCGCTGCGCTGGAAGCCGTCGTTGAATCTGTCGAACCAACGTTTACTTCATTGGACCCGGAAGGTTCGGTGACGACCGGACTCGATGATCCTGATGATCCGCCACAAGCGTTAAGAAAGAGCGCAACTGCAAAGAGTGAAACGGCGCGACGTACCTTCATTTTTCTTCTCCAATAGCAGGCTCCGACGGACTTGAACCAGCAGCGCGCGATGCGTTAGTCACGATGGCCAC
>JBJOFA010000139.1:0-4767 GCA_046049015.1 Actinomycetota bacterium
TGTTCCGCCCTTTGCTGGTTTTTGGAGTAAGGACGAAATTCTGCTTTATGCCTTTGCCAAGAGTCCAATCCTTTATGTCGTGGGTTTGATCACGGCACTATTGACGGCGTATTACATGACTCGCCAGGTGATCATGGTCTTTTTCGGTGAAGCTCGTTGGAAAGATCAGAGCGAAGAGCACGGCGCTCATGGTGATTTCAAACCACATGAGAGTCCCGTGACCATGTTGGCCCCCTTGGTGGTTTTGGCGGGATTGTCCATTGTCGGCGGAGCAATGCAATTGCCATTCAGCAAGGACCTGCACTTCTTGGAAAAGTGGCTGGAGCCGGTCGTGGAATTCGGTGAAGCCGACATCAAATACTCGTGGGCTTATGAGAATAAATACATCCTTTTGGGTGTGGCGGTCATTGTGGCTCTAGCCGGCATTGCTTTATCGGTTGGGGTGTACTCCAAGAAGAAACTGCCGATCATTGAGCCAGCAGTCTTGGCCCAAGGCTGGCGCTACGACCAAGGGATTACCGCTTTCATGGGCGGTCCCGGCCGCAAAGCATTCGAGGGAGTGGCCTGGGCTGATCGACGCATTGTGGATGGTGCAGTCAATGGGGTGGGCTCTGTGGTGAACAAGACCGGTGGCTTCATTCGTTTGGTGCAGACCGGGGCGGTACGTACCTATGCCGCGGGCATAACAGTTGGCGTCTTGGCTCTATTGATCTGGTTCTTTATTCAAGGAGTCGTACTGTGATGTTGCTGGCCGCCGAAACCTCTGGCTCGCTGCCGTTTCCAGTACTCACCACTTTGGTTCTGGCGCCCTTGGTCGGAGCCTTGTTGACAGTTCTGTCCTCAAAGAGTCGGCCCGAGATCACCAAGTTGATTGCAGTGCTTTCTTCGGTTTTCACTGGTGCGCTGGGGCTGTGGTTGCTATATGCCTTTAAAACTGGCGAAGAAGGATTTCAGTTCGTCTCCCGGCATGAATGGATTTCCGAATGGGGAATTGGCTGGCATCTGGGCGTGGATGGCCTTTCGTTGTTTCTCATTGTGCTCACCGGGGTGCTCTTCCCATTAGTCATTGTGGGCTGTGATGCTCACCATGAAGAAAAGCGTTATTTGGCGTGGCTACTGCTTTTGGAAGCCGGCGTCATGGGCTCATTTCTCAGCCTGGACTTGTTCTTGTTCTTCATCTTCTTTGAGATCGTGCTCGTGCCGATGTACTTCTTGATCGGCGGTTGGGGTTACGACCAACGTATTTACGCCGCCACCAAGTTCTTCTTGTACACCATGATCGGTTCAGCCTTCATGCTGGTGGGCATTGTGGCTACTGCCATGTTGGCCCGAAATGATCTCGGTTACATCACCTTTGATCTGGTGGAAATTGCCGAAGGGGCCAACTTTGCGACCAGTACGGCGCGTTGGCTGTTTCTCGCCTTTGCCATCGCTTTCGCCGTCAAGGTGCCGCTTTTTCCTCTGCACACTTGGCTTCCCGACGCCCACACTCAGGCACCAACGGGAGGCTCGGTCATTCTTGCTGGTGTCTTGCTCAAACTTGGAACCTACGGACTTTTGCGATTTGGCGTATACCTCTTTCCGCAAGCTGCTCTTTGGAGCAAGAACCTCTTTTTAACGCTGGCGGTCATTGGCATCATCTGGGGTGCTATTGCGGCGACGATGCAAACCGACTTGAAACGTCTGGTGGCCTATTCGTCAGTGGCGCACTTGGGATTCATCGTGCTTGGAACTTTTGCCTTCACCTCTCAAGCTCTGTCGGGAAGTGTGATGCAGATGGTGAACCACGGAGTATCAACCGGCGCTCTCTTTTTGTTGGTCGGCATGATTTATGAACGCCGTCATACGCGTCAGATTGCCGAATTGAAGGGTCTGCAAAAAGTGGCCCCAATTTTCGCCGCGGCTTTCATGTTGGTCATGCTCTCGAGTATCGGTGTGCCCGGACTCAATGGTTTTGTTGGTGAGTTCCTGATTCTCATTGGAAGCTTCCCCACAGCCCGTTGGTGGACAGTTATCGCTGCTACCGGAGTGATCTTGGCGGCTCTGTATCTGTTGTGGGCCTATCAAAGGGTTTTCCATGGCGAACCTGATGAAGCCAACAGCAAGTTCCCGGAATTGCGGCTACGCGAAGGTTTTGTCCTGTTGCCGTTCTTGGCCATCATTGTTTTCACGGGCGTCTACCCCAAGCCCATGCTGGACCGAATTGAACCGAGCGTGAATCACCTCCTCGAACGAGTGGAACAGACCACGGGATTCGTTGCCCCCGAATCGGCGAGTCACAATGCTGACAAAAATACTGATGGGGAGAACGGCTGATGGACGCCTCAACGATTGTGTATCCGTCAATCGACTGGTTGGCTATCTCGCCGCTCATCATTTTGTTGACCGGCATGATGATCGGTCTCGTGGTGGCATCGCTCACCAAACCGTGGCCTCGTTTGCTGTACGGATTACTCACAGCCTTACTAGCGGTGTCGGCGCTGGTGGTTTCGACGTTCATCTGGGCCGATATCAACTCTGATGGGGCGCGGACCATTGTCAATGATGCTCTGTCCATTGATCACTTTGCGGTGTTCTGCTGGATTGCCATCACGGGTGCTCTAGCGCTGGTTTGTTTATCGACAAGTGACTACTTGCGGCGAGAATCGAGTGATGGTCCCGAGGTCTATGCCTTATATGTGAGTGCCGCTCTCGGTGGAATGATCATGGCCTCGGCTAATGACTTCGTGGTGCTTTTCTTGGGTCTGGAAACTCTGTCTATAGCGCTGTATGTCCTGGCGGCCAGCAATCGTCGTCGAGTGGAAAGCCAAGAGAGTGGTCTGAAGTATTTCATCCTCGGTGGCTTCGCTTCGGCCTTTCTGCTTTACGGCATCGCCTTGATTTACGGGTCAACCGGTTCGACGAATATTTCAACTATCGGCGATGTCTTGGCCACTGAAGTATTCGTCAACGGCGATGACGCCATGTTGTTGGCGGGAGTAGCACTCTTGTTGGTGGGGTTTGCCTTCAAGATCGCCGCAGTCCCCTTCCACTTCTGGACCCCCGATGTGTATCAAGGTGCGCCAAGCCCGGTGACATCTTTTATGGCCTCGGTCGGAAAGTTCGCTGCTTTTGCCGCCTTAATGCGAGTGCTGGCTACAGCTCTTCCCAGTCGAGCCGAAGAGTGGCGTCCCGTCATCTGGGTTATGGCCATTCTTTCCATCGTCATTGGTTCGGTTTTGGCCGTGGTTCAAACCGACGTCAAGCGCATGTTGGCCTATTCCTCTATCAGTCACGCCGGTTTCATCTTGATCGGGGTCGAAGCTCTTGGTCATTCCGGCGACACCGAGGGCTTACCGGCATCGCTTTTGTACCTGATGATCTATTCGGTATTGGTGATCGGCACCTTCACCGTGGTCACCTTGGTTACCCGCACCGGAGACGGTCAATCCGATCTTGGATCGTTCCGCGGCTTGGCTTCCGAACGTCCGGTCTTAGCCGCGGCTATGACGGTGATGCTCTTGGCTCAAGCCGGTATGCCCACGACCTCTGGTTTCATCGCCAAATTCGGAGTCATCAAGTCTGCGGTCACCAATGAGAGTTATGCCATAGCGATAGCCGCCATGGTGGCCTCGGTGATTGCCGCAGTTCTTTATCTGCGAATCATGATCAGCATGTGGATGACCGATGCCGAAACTGGGGATCAGAATCGCGAAAAGGTTCAGATCCCCTGGACGGCCGGATTGGTCGTCGGCGGCACGACATTGTTCACCGTATTGGTGGGAGTGTGGCCGGGTTGGCTGATTGAGGCGGCTCGTTCTGCCGCCGAACTCGCCGGCTGATCTTGGCCGCATCGTCCAGGGTTGCCTCACCCTCGTGTCAAACTAGGTCATGATCGAAGTTCCCGAATACCTCTCGCCTTCATCGATCGCCACGTGGCGATCATGTCCTATGAAGTTCAAGTTTTCGCGAATTGATCGCATTCTGGAGCCACCTTCATGGGCCACCCATGTCGGATCCTTTGTCCATGAAGTGCTGGAACACTTTTATCAATTGGACGCCTCAGAGCGAACTATCGAAACTGTTCGATCGCTTGCCGGAGAGCGTTGGCGAGTCAGCGACTGGGAAACAAAAGTCAACGAACTGGAAAAACTGACAGGATCAATTCGCGAATTCAAAGCTCAGTCTCTTGATTGTCTTGTCAATCTCTGGAAAGTTGAAAATCCCCAAGAGACCGAACTGGACGGAATGGAACACGAAGTTTGGGCTGCAATCGATGGAGTCCAAATGAAGGGATTCATTGACCGATTCATTTTCGATGAAGAAGGTCGTCTCATTATTGGGGACTACAAAACGGGGAAGATACCGAACCCTAAATTCACCAATGAGGATGAAAAGTTCTTTCAATTGTTGGTGTACGCCCTGATGTTGCAAGAAGCCGACCAGGAAGAGACCTCCAAGGTCCAGTTGCTGTATCTGCAACATGCCGCGGTCCACGAAGTGGCCGTAACTCCAGTGAAATTGTCAACCGCTCGTCAGGTCATCGTGAGTACCAAAGAGGGAGTGGATTCCGCCTGTGCCAGTGAAAAATTTGACTGCAATGTCACTCGGCTTTGCGACTGGTGCCATTACCAGTCGATTTGCCCCGCTCATCAAAAGTGAACTGATCAGAGGCGAAGGCTTGCCTCTCGAATCAGAGAGTCGAAGAGTCCCTGATGTTCCAAATCCTCATCAGCAGTGTCCTCTGGATGCCATTGCACTGCTACAACCCAGTGATCACCAGTGGTC
>JBJOFA010000140.1:0-4762 GCA_046049015.1 Actinomycetota bacterium
ATGATTTGATTGTTGTCGGGGGCAAAAACGGGCCAATTTCGGCGCGTGTGCGAACGATTTTGGTTCCTAAACCGCTTGATGAGATGCGTGACCCACGTGACAAATTTACCAGTGTTGAGTGTGTTTATGCAAGTGCAGGTGTGAAATTCAAAGATGCTGAGTTGCTTGGCATACCGACAATTGTGATTGTGGGCAAGGGACTGGCCGATGGCGTCGTTGAAGTTCGCGATCGACGATCTGGCCAGACTCGTCATATTCCAGCTGCCGATGCTGCGGCGGTCGTAACGACTATCTGCACTACTGGCTGGTCCGAGAACTGATATGCGCCTGGTTCGAGGAGTGGTCCAGCACTACGCCTGGGGTCACCCATCAGCGATACCGAGTTTGCTCAACATCGAACCAGACGGTCGACCTTGGGCTGAGCTTTGGTTCGGGACCCACCTCGGTGGGGCATCACGACTTCTCGATATTGACGATTCAGCCTCAGCGACATCAAGATCTAACGATGACGACACGGCAGGACTTTCTCGGCCGTTGGTGGCAGTTGCCGGGGAGCTTCCCTTCCTGTTGAAAATTCTGGCTGCCGCGGAGCCCCTTTCACTTCAGACCCATCCATCTGACCTGCAAGCTCGCATCGGATTTGCCCGAGAAAACCAGCTCGGTATTCCCATCAGTAATTCACGTCGTATTTATCGTGACCCATTTGCCAAACCAGAATTGCTCTGCGCACTCGAACCATTCGAGGCATTGTGCGGCTTTCGTCAAGAGTCATCCACGGTCGAACTGTTAAACAGCATCGGTGGGGCGGCCTCGAAACTTGCCCGTATTCTTGCTGACCAAGATCTGAGTTATACGGTGCGCTTTCTTTTTAGTGGGCATCCTGACTCCATTGTCATCATGCAAGAAATAATTGACGCTTGTGCCAACCATGAATCCCCAATCGCCCAATGGGTTACCAAATTGGCAGTCTCTTACCCCGATGATCCCGCCGTTGTGGCAATTCTCCTTTTGAATTACGTGGTACTTCAACCAGGAGACGCCCTTTATCTTGACCCCGGCAATATGCACGCTTACTTACGTGGTGTCGGTGTTGAGGTCATGGGGTCGAGCGACAACGTAGTTCGATGCGGTCTTACCAATAAACACGTCGACGTTGAAGAACTTCTCCGTACCGTGATAATCAAACCCCTTGATACTCCGATCTTGCGGGCCATCAGCAAAGGTCAAACTTCAGTAGGTCATCTCTGGAAATACGACACTCCTGGTGCTCCATTTACTCTGTGGCTTCATCAAATTAATGGAGCAGAAATTCTGCAGGCTCAAACTCGCGAGTTAGTTCTCTGTGGGGTTGGATCCACCGACCGACTGGGTCGCGGCGAGGTGTGCTACCTGGCTCCCGGTGAGGATCTGACACTAAAGGGTCAGGCAACGCTGTTCCGCATCACCGAACCAATGCCTTAGTTGTCTCGGTGGCGAATCAAACCTTCTTGCGAATTTCCACAATGCGCTCTTGAGAATGGTTTGCATCCTCACCCTTGGCATCAAGCAGTAACGAGCGGTCCTTAGCAGCTTCACGTTCGGCCTTGGCGGTATCGACTCGGGCAATGGCTGCTTCGGTTCCATGTTCGTGAATGAACTCAGCCCACTCCACGAGGGCCTCGACCATTTCGCTTTCAGGAACAACTGCGACATTGCGTCCCTTCACGAAGAGATGTCCACGCTTATTGCCAGCGGCGATACCTAAGTCGGCTTCTCGAGCCTCTCCCGGCCCGTTCACAACACAACCCATGACCGCAACTTGTAGTGGAATTTGCCTCTCACCAAAAGCAGCCATGGCCCGCTGGGCAACGTCAATGACATCAATTTCCGCTCGACCACAACTGGGGCAGGCAATGAGGTCGACGTTCTTGCGTTCGCGTAGCCCTAAAGCTTCGAGAAGTGTGCGACCAGCCCGGGCCTCTTCTACGGGATCCGCCGTCAAGCTATAGCGGATGGTGTCCCCAATCCCTTCTAGAAGCAAAGTGGCAATACCCGCTGTGGCCTTAAGGAGTCCAGCGGGCAAAGGTCCGGCCTCAGTAACACCAAGATGCAAAGGATGATCAGTTACTTCGCTTAATTGGCGATAGGCCTCCACCATGAGAGGAACACTCGAAGCTTTGACGCTGATCTTGATGAGATCAAATCCAACTTCTTCGAAATAGGCCATCTCTCGAAGTGCTGATTCCACCATGGCTTCGGGAGTGACTCTTCCGCCATATTTGTCATAAAGCTCAGGATCCAAGGAACCACCGTTGACCCCAATGCGAATCGGAACCTTTCGATCACGCGCTTCAGTAGCAACTGCCTTGATATGTTCGGGGCGCCGAATGTTTCCCGGGTTGAGGCGCAAACCCTGCACCCCGGCCTCCATGGCCGCTAAGGCCATCTTGTACTGATGATGAATGTCGGCCACGATAGGCACTGGAGATCGAGGCACAATCTGCGCCAAGCCTTCAGCGGCTTCAACGTCATTGCAGGTGCATCGAACAATGTCGCAGCCAGCTGCAGCCAGAGCATAAATCTGCTGAAGAGTTCCTTCAACATCGGCTGTCTTGGTGATGGTCATTGACTGGACGGTCACCGGAGCATCGCCGCCCACCAACACCTTGCCCAGCGCGATCTGTCTGGTGGGCCTTCGATTGTTCAACGAGGTCGTAAGCATCGCAATCAGCTCAGAAGGGGCGCGTGATATCGAGGTAGAGACCTGCCATGGTCAGGAACATCAGCATGGATATCACCACTACCGTGATAGGCCACATTTTCTCCACATCGGCGTAATAACGACGATCTTTTCGACTGCGAACCCGCTCGTAGGTGGCGATTGCCGCGTGTCCTCCGTCAAAGGGTAGGAGCGGAAGCAAATTGAAAATACCCACGAATATGTTGATAGCAGCGAGAACTTCGAGAACGGCATAGATCCCGTCGCGATCTCCAATATCCCCGGCGACTTTGGTGATACCAACCACAGTGGTGGGTCGCTTGGTGGGGTCTGCTTCACTATCAGTGACTTGCTCCCATTGATTGATGGGATTGATCACTGTGACAATTCCCTTGATCGTTGATCCCATTCCCCGCCACAGGTCTCCGGCCACGTGGTTAGCAGCATCGAAAACTCCGATTTGAGTGCGACCGAAACTGTCGGTGCCCACCCCCAGGAAGCCTTTCGTCGAATCAGCGACCCGCGGATTCGACGTCAACGTTGCTTCAGCCGAGGCAACCTGCCCCTCGCGTTCGTAGTCAATCCGAACTTCATCCCCGGCAGAGTAGGAACCGATAATGGTGCGCAATTGCTCTGAGGATGTAACAGCATTGCCATTCACCGCCAAGATCGTGTCGCCGTTCTCCAATCCAGCAGCCGCGGCCGCCGAAGCTTCGGTGATCGCAAAAATTTCAGCGCGGCCGGTCTCTTGAACTCGACCGCCAACGGTATAAACGAAGAGCAAAATCGCCACTGCAATGATGCCGTGCATCAAAGATCCCGCAGTAATTACCAGCATGCGCCAGCGGTAGGGCTTGGAAAAATAGGAAACTTCCCGATCCTCTTCTTCAACCGGATCAAGATTGTTCATGCCGACAATCCTCACGAAGGCTCCTAGCGGAAGTGCACGAACCCCGTACTCCACTCCGTCTCGGTGAAAACTCCAAAGTTTGGGTCCAAATCCCATAAAGAACTGGGTCCGCTTCATTCCCGCCCAACCGGCGGTGACAAAGTGCCCAACTTCATGGAGGAACACCGAGATCAAGAGCCCAACCACCAAATAAAAACTCCAAATATTGGTTATTCCTAGCCACACCAACAGACCGAGGACCACCAACCCAGTCAATATTGACCGCCGACGGCGACGGTTTTCTTCCGGAGTGGGATTGGCTTCATCTACCGCCCCACCCGCCATCATTTCTGCTCGTAACGATCGGTAAAGACTCATGGTGCTATCACCTTATTGGCCGCCTCGCGGCCTTTGCGGTCGGCTTCGATGATGTGTGAAGTAGTCAACATCTCTGCAAACTCCTGGTGATCTTGTAATGCAGCCTCTATGACCGCGGCGATATCGGTCCACACCAACCGTCCGGCCAAAAACGCTTCCACCGCAATTTCGTTGGCCGCCGACAAAAATGCAGGAGTTGTTCCTCCCGCCCGGCCGGCTTGATAGGCCAAATCGAGACAGCGAAAAGTCTTTCGATCGGGAACCTCAAAGTCGAGACGAGACATGTGACTCCAATCAATATCGCCGAAAGGAGTTTCAATGCGATATGGGTGGGCCAAGGCGTATCCAATGGGTAAGCGCATATCCGGAAGGCTCAACTGTGCCATGGTGCAACCATCGGTGAACTCAACCATGGAATGAACCACTGACTGCGGGTGGACCACCACGTCAATCTGGTCGTAATCAGTGCCGAATAGTTCGTGAGCTTCAATGACTTCTAGTCCCTTGTTCATCAGAGTTGACGAATCAATAGTGATCTTGGGTCCCATACTCCAGGTGGGATGTGCCAAAGCCTGATCGACAGTAACTGTCGCCAGATCCGACTGCGAGCGGCCGCGAAATGGACCTCCACTGGCTGTCAAAATTAAGCGGCGAACTTCACTGGCAGTTCGAACACTTGAGCGCAGGCATTGATGGATGGCACAGTGCTCACTATCGACCGGAATGATTTCCGCCCCGGGCACCGACCTCAGCGGCTGCACCACCGGGCCGGCAGCGATGAGGCTCTCCTTGTTGGC
>JBJOFA010000141.1:0-4739 GCA_046049015.1 Actinomycetota bacterium
ACCAGCCAGTTCGGCGCCGACGACCGGTGACTGTTCCAAATTCGCGACCAATATCTACTAACCGATCACCAATCTCACCCGTGGTTTCAGTAGGGAAAGGTCCCGAACCAACGCGAGTTGTATAGGCCTTGGTAATTCCAATGATCCGATCCAAAAGCCGTGGGCCTAAACCAGATCCAGTACTAGCTCCGCCCGCAGTTGGATTTGACGAAGTCACAAAGGGATAGGTTCCGTGATCCAAATCAAGGAAGGTGGCTTGAGCCCCTTCCAGCAAGACGCGCTGATCAGCTTCCACAGCATCGTGGAGGAGGCCGACAGTGTCAGAGATATACGGAGCCAGTCGCTCGGCCAAGGTCGCGTAGCGCCGAACAATGTCCTCAATGTCGAGTGACCCTCCCCCACCTCGAACCAGCGCTTCGTTTTCATCGTGACCGACACGGCGGACCTGATCGACAAATGACGACTGGTCAAGGCATGCCCCCACCCGAATACCGGTGCGGCGCGCCTTATCGGCATAGGCCGGACCAATACCTTTCAAGGTGGTGCCAATCTTTTCGTCACCTAAACGTGACTCTGAAAGAGCGTCCCATGCTTGGTGCCACGGGAAGATCAGATGCGCTTGGCTGGAAACCTTTAATTTGGCACACGAAACGCCTCGGGACTCGAGAGTGTCAATCTCGGAAAACAGAGTCACAAGATCAACCACCACACCATTGCCGATCACCGGAGTGACGTGTTCGTAGAGAACACCTGAGGGGATTAACTGCAAAGCGTATTTTTCTGAGCCCACCACCACGGTGTGCCCAGCATTGTGACCACCTTGATACCGCGCCACGACATCGTGTTCCCGAGCCAAAAGATCGATGACCTTGGCTTTGCCTTCATCACCCCATTGGGATCCGACTACAACACTGACTGACATGGCACGCTCCTGAACCGGCGAACGCCCCCACGCTAGTGGGCATCACGTCGTGAGCACGATCTCCTCGCCAACCGCGTCAACGGTAACGGTTGCCCCTTCAGAGACTTTGCCTTCAAGTATGAGAACTGCCACGCGATCACCAATTTCTTTTTGAATGACTCTTTTCAGCGGCCGCGCCCCGAAGATTGGATCAAAACCCTCCCGAGCCAACAAGGCCTGCGCTTGTGGAGTGACTTCCAGGCCTATTCGGCGGGCTTCCATACGCTCTCGCACCTTTTGCAACTGGATGCCCACGATGAAACTCAAGTCATCTTCAGAGAGCGACCGGAAGCGAATGATTTCATCGATTCGGTTGATGAACTCGGGTTTGAAAAAGGTCATCGGATCACCAGGCAAGTTCGAGGTCATGACGATCACCGAATTAGTAAAATCAACTGTGCGGCCCTGACCATCGGTCAGACGACCATCGTCCAGCACTTGAAGAAGGACGTTGAAGACGTCTGGGTGGGCCTTTTCGATTTCGTCCAAGAGAACCACGGTGTAAGGGCGACGCCGCACTGCCTCGGTGAGTTGTCCGCCTTCGTCGTAACCGACATAGCCCGGAGGCGCTCCGATGAGTCGCGAGACGGAGTGCTTTTCCATGTACTCGCCCATATCGATACGAACCATGGCTCGCTCATCATCGAAAAGAAATTCAGCAACGGCTCGGGCCAGTTCGGTCTTTCCTACACCGGTCGGGCCTAGGAACATAAATGATCCGATCGGGCGATTGGGATCGGAAAGACCCGCACGACTGCGACGAATAGCATTCGAAACCGCAGTGACCGCCTCATCTTGTCCGATGACTCGACGATGGAGCAGGGCTTCAAGATGAACCAACTTGGCCATCTCGCCCTCCATGAGTCGTGTCACCGGAACTCCAGTGGCCTTGCTGACAACTTCAGCTATATCTTCGGCATCCACTTCTTCTTTGAGCATCCGAGTAGTTGTCTGCAACTTGTCTAGATGCTCGGTGGCGTCTTTTATACGCCTTTCAACGGTGGGAATTTCGCCGTGCATGAGTTGAGAACGGAGACCGAGATCAGTTTCGCGTTCCATCTTGATCCGCAGCTGTTCCAGCTCTTCTTTCAAATTGCGGATGGCACTAATGGCCTCTTTTTCTTGCTCCCAATGATCCCGCATCTCCGTGGTTTGAGCTTTCAAAAGCACAAGTTCATCATTCAAAGCATTGAGACGTTCAGCTGAAGCAGGATCAGTCTCTTTTTCCAGCGCCAGCTTTTCAATTTCCAATTGCATGATTCGACGTTCCACGACGTCGATCTCGGTGGGAAGCGAGTCGATCTCGATGCGCAACTTACTGGCTGCTTCATCGACTAGATCGATGGCTTTGTCCGGCAGGAAACGACTGGTGATGTAACGGTCCGACAAAACCGCGGCGCTCACTAAAGCTGAATCCTGAATTCGCACACCGTGGTGAACTTCATAGCGTTCTTTCAGCCCGCGCAAAATTGCAATGGTGTCTTCAACAGTGGGCTCACCGACGTACACCTGCTGGAAGCGACGCTCTAGGGCCGGATCCTTTTCGATGTACTTGCGGTATTCATCCAGAGTGGTTGCTCCGATCATGCGCAACTCACCCCGGGCCAACATGGGCTTGATCATGTTCCCGGCATCCATGGCACCTTCGGCACCGCCAGCACCCACAATGGTGTGCAGTTCATCGACGAAAGTGATGACCTCTCCGGCTGAATCATTGATTTCTTTGAGAACTGCCTTTAAGCGCTCCTCGAATTCACCGCGATACTTAGCTCCCGCTAAGAGACTGGCGATATCCAGTGAGATCAGACGCTTGTTCTTCAGCCCTTCGGGCACGTCACCGCTGGCGATTCGGCGAGCCAATCCCTCGACAATGGCGGTTTTACCCACCCCGGGTTCACCAATGAGAACCGGATTGTTTTTCGTACGACGACTCAGGACTTGGATGACGCGACGAATCTCATCGTCACGGCCGATAACCGGATCGATCTTTCCATCACGGGCACGTTTGGTGAGATCCTGCCCATACTTTTCCAAGGCTTGAAACTGATCTTCCGGATTGGGGCTGGTCACTCGATGGCTTCCTCGTACATCCCGCAGTGCCTGGAGCAACTCTTCACTACCCACGTCGAGACGTTGGTTCATCGCCAAGAGCAAATGCTCAACCGACAAATAGTCGTCCTTGAAATCTTTTTGATACTTCGTGGCGTTTTCGAAAATATTGGTCAGCTCGCGATTCATACGGGGCTCATCGCCGCCGTAGGCCTTCGGAAGTTTCGCGACCCTTTCATCAGCCGCATTGCGAACCATCAATGGCGCCAAACCAAGTTTGGTCAAGACTGCCGGCACGATGGTGTCCTCTTGCCGAGCAATCGCGGCCATGACGTGATCAGCAGTTAATTCAGGATTCGACAGCGAGCGCGCCTGATCAATTGCCGCCGATACCGCTTCTTGGGTTTTCATGGTCCACTTTTTTGGGTCTAAAGCCATAGCTCATGTCCTTTCTTCTTCGCCGCCATGACGATTAATCACTCGTCAAGAGACGGCCGGTCGTTTCAAGATGGTTCAGCGACTGCATTGAGCCAGGCCACGGCGGGCGCGGTCAGCTCGGAGGTGCGCTTGTAATCCCGAACATCGTCGGGCAAGTTGTTCAGTGCTTCGGCAAGACGGGCAGCGTCATCGGGACGCTCCACTAGATGACGAAGGGGACGGATATACGTACGAATGGTGAAGAGCACCGCTCGGGTTTGTGGAAAGCGCCGCAAGGTCTCTCGCTCAACTCGGAGGAATAGGCGATCTGGAGAGGTTGGATCCCCTACTTCAGGAACTGGCGGTGCAGCCACGGCAGTTCCATCGACGGGTTGATAGGGATCATCGGTATCGAGAACTCCCCAACCAAGACGCCAGAAGGGTTTGTCAGGAGTCAACCGATCAAAGAATGAATCAATGGGCTCTTGAAGTTGCTCATTCAACCGAGCAACTGGTTCATGCACCGCCCGCAAGGAGAGTCCTATCTTGGACGGAAGATCCCACCGGTTCGGAAAGCACACTGATCCACCGCCAAAGACCAACTCTCCCTGTCGTTCAACGAGGAGCGCTAAATCTTCTTGAACCAGTCGCCCGCAAATTCCAAGAGGATGATCAATCCACGTTCCATCTGTTTCAGGAGCAACAACAACATCTTCATCGAGTCGCTCATTACGTAAGACTCGCCGGTCAGCATGAAGTTGAAATGAGTTCGGAAAGCGAACGCAGAGATGGTCACTCAACGTGCTCAAAACTTCAGCGGCCTCGGTTTCGATGCCGGGCAATGTGGCCAAGACCGTGTTTGGATGAGCATCCATCACTCGCTTCTTCAACGCCATATCGCGTTCGTAGTGTTCGCCGATCTCGATCCAGTTGTCGACTTCAAGGGGCCGCAAAGCTAAGCGCCAACGAAATTGGCCCGCGACATAGGGCTGGTAATCCGGATCCACTATGTCGATGTGATTCGCCATCAGGAGTTATCCCTTCGCGACCGGTCACGACGAAGAAGCGGATTCACTTGGCCAAAAACCGCTACTGATTGTCGCAATGGTGTGAGAGCGCCGCGCGATCCACTTGCGGTGGGGCGTTCAGCGGCGTTAATGGCTTGAGCCGCAAGAAGACGTAACTGGTCAACTTCATCACGTAAACGACGTACTTCAGCTTCAAGGTGCATGACCCGCCGTATTCCTTCGACATTCATACCCTCAGCGGTTAGTTCCGCAATACGGCGGAGTCGGGCGATATCCACATCGGT
>JBJOFA010000142.1:0-4737 GCA_046049015.1 Actinomycetota bacterium
TGCTTCCACGGCCGTCCGCCATGGGTGCGATTCGTTTCGATGCCCTTCGATGGTCCCCAGGAGAAGTGGGAACTGTATGACATCACTAACGACTTCTCGCAGAGTGTTGATCTGTCAGATGTCTTTCCCGACAAGCTTTTGGAACTACAAGAAGTCTTCGACGCTGAGGCGAGGCGCCTTGGTGTCTATCCGTTGCGGGACCCCGGCTTTCGATTGGACCCGGAGTTGGCGGTTCCTCAAGCCCTTGTTGGTCGTACCAAGATGACCTACACCACGGCTCACGTTCGGATCCCGGAGCCGGTTGTTGTGAACTTGAAGAACTGCTCATTTCGCATTACCGCCGATGTGATTGTGCTCGCCGATGGCGACTCCGGTGTGATTTGTTGTCAAGGCGGGAATATGGCGGGATGGAGTTTGTATCTCGACCATGGTGTACCCGTGTACCTCTACAACGCTTTTGGCAGAGATCTCTCTTTCATTCGCGGCCCGTTGCTGGTACCTGGTCGACATGAGATTGTCGTCGAGTTTGTTTATGACGGTGGCTTGGGCGCTGGCGGAATGGCGTATCTGTCTGTTGATGGCGAAGTGACGTCCTCGTCTCGAATTGCCAAGACGATCCCGGTGGTCTTTTCGATGAGCGGTGAGACCTTTGATGTTGGGTTGGATACTGGCGCACCGGTCGGTCCATATCCGCATGTGTTTGCCTGCACCGCACAGATCAACTCCGTCACGCTCGAAAGATTGAGCGAATTATCAGACGAGGATCGTCTTCGCCTGGCCGAATTCGAATTCCGGGCCAGCGTGTCCGCTCAATGATCAACTAGTGGCGATTGTTTAGCCCCGCGGGTACACCGGGTCGGCTCGTCGCAACATCACATCGGCTCGCATACGCACCGCATCTTCGAATCGTCCTTCTTCTACCATCCAGAAGCGATTGTTCTGCAGGCCATCAATCACCGTGTCGGCCACTTCAGAAAGTGGAGTAAAAGCCACGGGTGTTCCGGCCGCTTCCATGGACTTGATCCAGTCCTGCATTTTGGACTCTGTGTCGACGGGTCGATCAGTGGCGTACTCGGCTGGTCGTTGGCGCGTTTTCCAAATACCGGTGTCGAGCAAACCCTTAGTTTTGCCACTGGGAAACAGCACCGAAACGCCCAGGTCACTGCCAACTTCGCGCAATTGTCCGAACAGACATTCAGAAATGGTGACCACGGCACTCTTGCAGGTGGCATAAGTAGCCGCCGAAGCAATCGGGGCAAAACCTCCGTTGTTGGAAGACGTATTAATGACGTGTCCTTCCGAGCCGAGATCCATCATGGTGGGGACGAAGGCTTTGATGCCGTTGATGACCCCGTAGACGTGCACACTCATGGCGAATCGCCAGTCATTGATTTCGTGTTCCCAAATTCGGCCATACGCGCCAGAGGCCACGCCAGCGTTATTGCATAACACGTTGACCGCGCCATAGGTGCTGTAGGCGGCATCTCGTAGAGCCTCCACTGATTCCAACTGTGAGACATCGGTGCGCACAGCGATGGCTTCACCACCACTGGCGCGAATTTCTGACACTGCGGTATCGAGGGCGGCCTCGTCGATATCGGCAAGCACGGCCTTCATGCCCTCGGCAACGAATCGATCCACCATGGCCCGACCAATACCACTGGCCCCACCAGTGACTACCGCAACTTTGCCTGAGAATTCCTTCATGACTTTTCCCCTCGTCTTGTCCTGTCCTGATGTCGATAGTAGGTTCCAATCACGGAGAAATCGTCAAGGGGGCGACGGTGACCAGGTCAGCAATAGTCAAAGATCAAAACGGCGACGATCGCTACATAGTCGTATCGGCCGACTGTCATGCCGGGGGTGATATCCCGGACTACCGCCCACACTTGGCATCGAAATGGCTTGATGATTTCGATGCCTGGGCAAGCACCTTTGTGAATCCCTACGAGGATCTCGAAGGAGATCTCGGTCCACGTAATTGGGATTCCGATCGCCGCAAAGGTGATCTCAACGCTGACGGCGTCGTCGCCGAGGTGATTTTCCCCAACACTGTGCCGCCTTTTTATCCCAAGTCGTCACTGGCCTCGCAACCTCCGGCCATGACGGCTCGCGATGCTGAACAGCGGTGGGCGGGACTGCAAGCCCACAATCGTTGGCTGGCCGATTTTTGTCGAGCCACACCGGGCCAGCGCGCCGGAGTGGTGCAGATCAACTTGCTCGATCTCGATGCCACCGTTGCTGAAATCAAATGGGCCAAAGAAAATGGTCTGACCGGGGGAGTGCTGTTGCCGGGAACTCCACCAGGTGGAGATGCGCCTCAGTTATATGAGGACTATTACGAACCGCTTTGGCAGATCTGTGAAGAGTTGGAAATGCCGGTAAATCATCACACCGGATCAGCATCGCCACCCATGGGCCCCAATGATGTGGATGCGGTGGTCTTCATGCTGGAAGTGTCGTGGTTCGCCCACCGGGCCTTCACCCATTTAGTGATTGGTGGCGCACTCGATCGTCACCCGAATATGCAGGTGGTTTTCACCGAGCAGGGCACCGCTTGGGTTCCCGAAGAATTGGCCCGTCTCGATTTCTTCTTTGATCGCATGGCTCATGCTTCAGGTTCTCAAGAAGCTGAGTGGGGTCGAGCCATCGTGAACGGGCTGTCATTGAAGCCCAGTGAATATTGGGCCCGTCAATGTCAATTGGGGGCCAGTTTCATTCGGCCGAATGAGGTCGGCTTACGTCATGTGGTGGGACTGGACAGCATCATGTGGGGAGCCGACTATCCGCACAAAGAGGCCAGTTCGCCGTATTCGGAACTGGCATTGCGTTTGTCCTTTGCACCGGTGCCCATTGAAGAGACGGCCATGATGCTCGGCGGAAATGCGGCGGCGTTATACGGCTTCGATCTTGATGCACTTGCTCCACTGGCTGCACAGTTCGGTCCAAAAGTTGCCGATGTGCATCGACCTCTTGCCGTGCAAGATATTCCTCGCGAGGCCTATAAGTGTCCGGCGTTTGCTCCGCAAAACGCTGCTTGATTCAAACGGAGATGACGATATGACTGTGACTGAAAAGAACGTTCACTCGGTGAGTGCTGAAAACGTCAATGATCCCTATGTGATCGTGGCTGCCGATAGTCACGCCGGTTTACCAACCGAGAAGTACCGGCAATACCTCGAGAAGAAGTATTGGCCGCAACTTGATGATTTCCTGTCCGAGCAGGCGGCCCTCATTGAAGCATCTACCAAACTTGGCGTTCGTGATTCGAAGTTCGCTAAGGATTGGTTCGAGAATCTTGGTGAGGAATTGGCCGGTGGATGGGATGCCGATCGTCGCGATCTCACGTTGAACGCCGATGGTGTGGCTGCCGAAGTTGTGTATCCCGATGCCGATGCTGTCGAGAGTCGTACCGCGGTTCCTTTTGGTGCTGGTCTCGGATTGTCTGGTGATCTTGATCCCGAACTTGGTTTGGCCGGCGCAAAAGCTCACAATCGTTGGTTGGCCGAACTCGTAGCCACCAGTCCGAATCGTCGTTGTGGTGTGGCTTTGGTGCCGATCACTGGTGAACTCGATGATGTGTTGGCCGAGATTGATTGGGCCAAGGCCAATGGTCTGGGTGCCATCATGATTCCGGCGCGGTGGTGCAATCAGACTCCGTATCACGATCGCCGTTACGACCCGGTGTGGGAGCGTTGTCAGGAATACAAGATGCCGGTGGTGACTCACTCGGGATCAGCCGAACGCGATCAATATGGTGATCACCTTGGTATCTACGTCACCGAGGTGACGTGGTTCCCAGCGCGACCCATGTGGTTCATGTTGTGGTCTGGTGTGTTCCATCGTTTCCCAGATCTGAAGTTCTGCGTCACTGAAAGTGGTTGTTGGTGGTTGCCGCAATTGCTGTGGTCTTGGGATCGGTTGTGGATGGGACAAAAGGGCGCCGAGAAATTGGGTAAGGGTGCATTTGCCGGCAAGGTGGAAGAACTGCCCAGTTCCATTGTTGATCGCAATGTGTTCACCGGTTTGGCCAATGTCAAGCGTCGCGAACTAGGTATGCGCTACGAGATCGGTATCGACAACATGTTGTGGGGAACGGACTTTCCGCATCCCGAGGGCACCTGGCCAAAGACCTTCGAAGCGTTGCAGTCGACCTTCCATGACATCCCGGTGCACGAGACGCGCCGCATGTTGGGTGAATCGGCGGCCAATGTTTTTGGTTTCGATTTGAAGGCGCTGGCCCCGATTGCCGCTGAAATTGGTCCGCGACCAACCGATCTTGGTCAGCTCACTGCTGATCGCACCGAAGAAGATCTCATCGCTCGTTGGGCCCCTGCCAAAGAAGTGGGCCGCCACTGGTTGACGGGGCACGACTTTCCGCTTTACCCGTTCTGAGGAGAACCATGCCGACAACAGTTGGTCAGTACTGCATTTATGTCGAAGACATCGCTCGTTCCGAGCGTTTCTACACCGAGGCCGTCGGGCTGAAAGTGCAGAGCCGCACGGAAATCCCCGGAGTGCACGAGATTGTGTTGGCCGCCGATAAAGGCGGCGGCCGGTTGCAACTGGCCGAACGTTATGAGGAACGCCAGCCCATTGATCACGGCTTTTCGCTATGGAAGATCTATATGAATGTCGACAACTGCCAAGAGGTCTACGACCGTTGCATGGCTGCGGGTGCGGTGTCACAGATGGAACCCCAGCGCCTCGAGCGTTGGCCGGTGACGGTGGCTTTTG
>JBJOFA010000143.1:0-4715 GCA_046049015.1 Actinomycetota bacterium
CCACTGCGAGTTTCATCCAGTATTGGCGTGGCTCTCGGACCAGATATTGGTGATACTCCCCGTGATCTTCTCGGGTTTGCCAATGCTGCTTTACATCGAGCCAAGCGCGGGGGCCGTAATCGAGTTGAAATCTTCACCCCGCTCATCCGAACTGAAATGAACGTGCGAGCCCGCGAAGAAAACGATCTACGTCGCTCGATCAATGCCGGTGACATCGTTCCGTTTTTCCAGCCTGAATTTGATACCACCACAGGAGCGCTAGTTGGAGCTGAAATTTTGGCCCGTTGGCTCCGCCACGATGGCACTATCACCAATGCAGGGGCGATCTTGTCAATGGCTGAAGATGCCAGCACCTGGGAGCGTCTAACCGATGCAGTCATGGAACAAGCTCGGCCCATTATTCGACGTTTGTCGGCAGCCGGTTTGCCACCCGGATTTCGCTTCCGAGTCAATCTTCCTCAGCAGTGCACCCCAAATGCCTGGCGAGATGGATTCTTGCATTCATATTTTGACGACATCAATCTGCATCTCATCACCATCGATGTGTACGAAACTTCTGTTCAACGCGAGACGGCTACCGCCATCGATGTTCTCAGCGACCTTCGTCGAAATGGAGCACGGATCTGTCTTGAAGTTGACGCCGAAAGTAACGGATCATGGAATGTGCTGCGCACCTTGCCCCTTGATGAAATCCGCGTCGATCGAACTCATGTCGATTCACTGGCCTTCCCCCAGGACGATCGTTCGGTCATTCGGGCTTTGGTCAACATGGGACATTCCATGGGTCTGACCGTGTCTGCCGATGGCGTAGAAACTGGCGCTGAAGCCGACGCCCTCTTGGCGCTTGGCTGCTTCCGCCAACAAGGGCACCTCTTTGCCCCGGCAATTACGGCCTGGGCCTTAGAGGATTTACTGCTGGAGTGGGCTGTGGATCGCGCTGTTGACCAACTCATGGCCTAGCGTTTCTCTTTCGTGTCGACCCAACGCCTCGGCGTCCTCTGGATGCTGGCCAGTGCCAGTGCCTATTCACTCTTCACCGTCTTTGGCAAGAATGTTCTCGAAGAGCTTGGGGCCCTCGACGTGCTTTTTTGGCGGTTCATGATCGCTGTCCCGGTGGCCTGGGCCTTCATCATGATCCGCCATTGGCGAGGGGGACCTCATCCCCTATCGGTGGCCTGGAAACCCCGTTTTTGGGCCGGAGTGACCTTTGGAGCCATGGCATGGTTGGCCTTTGCCGGTCTTGACAATCTGCCCGGCGCCCTCTACATCGTCATCATCTACACCTATCCAGCCATGGTGGCCATAGGCGCGCGACTACTGGGCAAGACGATGCCTACACAAGTGTGGTTGGCGGTCGGCCTCACTCTGATTGGTATTGCCTTCACCGTTCCCGAAGTCATCAGCGGTGCCGGTGGCGCCACCATGATTGGTCTGGTCTTCACTCTTGGTAACGCTTTGCTCTACGCCGGCTACGTCCTATTCAGCGAACGTCTGGTCACCGGAAGTGGTGGTGGCGACGGACTGGTGGCCTCAGCTTGGAGCCTGACGGGATCTTTGGCTTTCGCCTTTATGGTGAACGTTTTTTCCTGGCCCATCGATGTCCCCAACTCTTTCAAGGGAGCATCATCAATGGTCGGTCTCGGTGTCATCAGCACCGTGGTGGCCAGTATGGCTTTTTTCTTGGGCGTCAAACGTTTAGGGCCGGCTCCGGCGGCTCTCATAGCTTCCACCGAGCCCGTGCTCACTCTCATTTGGATCGTGCTCTTCCTTGGTGAATCGCTGGTTCCTATTCAGTTTCTAGGGGCGGTGTTGGTCATCACCGGAGTCATCTGGTCGCAACGGGCCCAGACCGAAATCCCGCGAATTCAGTCCACCAAAGCTTGAAGTTCATCAACCCGCACCGTTACGGGTGTGGTGATGACTTCATTAGGTAAGGCCCCGCCACTACCGACATTCGAAGTCCAGGCCACTCTCCATCGCACGCCAACGGTGCCGGTGAAAACACTGTTGGGCCGACTGGTCGATGAATGTCGATAGGTATACATACATCTGGATACTGCGTCATCGCCATCACTCGGCTGCCATGCTTGTCCTGGTCCAAGACAACTCACCGATCCGCGACGAGTGCCCGATGGTGTTCCATCATCTTGGGTCGAAAAAGTCAGACCCATAGGTGTCGCGGTAGTTCGAGCCCATATAGGTCCGCTATCACTTGGTATCCAGGCGTACACACTGATCGGCACCCAGTTGGCTGAATCCAACCACAACCATGTCGCCACCTTTACTACGCCAGCCTCCGCTGGCGGAGCCATGCGTAAACGAGGCTTTGGTAAGAGGCTTCGTACTTGCACGGCAGCCTGCCGGGCCAACTGAGAAGACTCGACTACGGGCAGCCACACCAAGGTTCGTCCGTCAGGACCAATGCGTTCATAAAGCCGATATCGAATTCCGTCGACAACTTTGGTGATGTACGTATCGGATCCGAGGTTGGCGTCATAGGTGGTCAATGTTCGCCAGATGTATTGAGAAGACGTAGTCGATGAGGGCATTGAAGTTGAGAACTGAACGCCGGCCCAGATCAATCCTTCCCCCGAACCTCCCGAGCCAATAGACCCATCGGCGGCCAGAGTGGTTGCCACCGGAAATACAGCCACCGAACATGTCGTCAGGCCTATGGTGCTTGCTGCAACTGCTACCCACCCTTTGATCACTCGTCGAAGGCGCATAAATCTTCTCCTGTTCTCCAGTCCAGTACTTGGTCGTCAATCCAGAGCCAACCGCTGTCGCTTTGCCGCATGGTCCACCGAGTGAAAGCGCTGTACAACGAATCGTTGAAAATGGCACCTGCGCTCATCAAGATGGTGTCATCGCTTAGGCACGTTGTCACCAGAGCTTCATCGCTTGTTTTCATTTCCACATCGTCAATGCGGTAACGCACTGAGCCCCGTCGTGATGCAGAAATTCCAGCTCGTAGGCGCTCTTCGATTAACGATGTCAAGCGCAAAAAAAGTGGACTCGCCGGTTCGGCAATGGTGCTGACCTCACAATTCTTTGGTCGGCGGCCACATTCAATGCGTCGAGCCATGAGTGCATCAAAAGCGAGAGCGACCACATCTTCTGAGTTTGCAGAAGTTGAAGTCGAGGTCTGACTTTGCTCCTCGAGGGGTAGCAATGCCGAAGTTGAAGGCTCACTAGGCAAGAGAGACGCAGTCGTGGGATTTGAAGTTGAACCGCAAGCTGCTCCCAAAACCAGCATCACCGCCATCAAGATGGAATTTCGACCACTGTTCACCTGGGTCACGATGCCTGAAGTCCACCTGAGAGTCGATAGGTCGCTCGGTTGATCATGAACACCGTTCCATCTGCCAGAATCAGCCCGTGAATTCACCTATCTCTCGTCGTATGTTCTTGGCCCTAGGGGCCACCGTCATCGTGGCGGCCTGTGGTGGCCAGAACGATTCTGCTGGTACCTCTAATGCACCAACTGACTCCTCCCCCGGGTCGTCAAATGCCCCCGACACCCCGTCGGTTCCTGATTCGTCGATTCCGAGCGACCCCTTCACTCTCGGTGTGGCCTCGGGCGACCCCACCGCATCATCCGTCATTCTTTGGACTCGCTTGGCTCCTGATCCACTGAACGGTGGAGGGTTAGACGACGTTGATATCGACTTATTGTGGGAGGTCGCCGCCGATGAAGCGTTCACCGAAATCTTGGCCGCTGGTTTGGTGACCGCTGAGGCTCGCTATGGACATACGGTGCACGTTGATGCGGCCTACACCTCGGCCAACGGCAGTGCTTTTTATCGTTTCCGCACTGGCGAATGGACCAGCCCTAGCGGCCGCACCCGACTAGCGGCCGCACCCGGGTCGACCGAGCCCATCAAGATCGCCACGGCCTCCTGTCAAAACTGGACTGCTGGGTTCTACGCGGCTTACGCCGATATGGTCCGCCAGTCGCCTGACCTCATTGTCTTTCTCGGGGACTACATCTATGAAAGCGGTCCTGGTCGTTTAGAGGACGGTGATGTACGTCTCCATAACAGTGAAGAGCCCGACACTTTGGTGGGCTACCGCAATCGATATGCCTTGTATCGCAGCGACAAAAACTTGCAGGCAGCCCACCAATCGTGTCCGTGGATTGTTATCTGGGATGATCACGAAGTTGAAAACAACTACGCCGGTCTTGTCGCCCAACTTGGTGGAGATGGAGCGCCAGTTGATGCTGCAGTCTTTACACAACGGCGCGCTGCGGCTTATCAAGCGTGGTGGGAGAACATGCCCGTTCGTTTACCTGCACCGGTTGGCGAGAACCTCACCATCTACCGTCAGTTCGCTTGGGGCAATCTGCTGAATATCTTGGCCCTTGATGGTCGTCAATATCGCAGTGATCAAGCCTGTGGTGATGCGGTTCTACAAACCACACCAGCCTGCGACGAAGCTTCAAACCCCGCTCGATCGCTCCTTGGCGACGAACAGGAAAAATGGGTCACGGAGAATATTGCCGCCACCGAGTCAGTATGGAATGTCCTGGCCAATCAAACGGTCATGAGTGATATTCGACTAGGCGAGGCAGTGCTCAATTTTGATCAATGGGATGGTTACGCCCCCAGCCGGGATCGACTTCTCTCAAGCTTCCGTGATCAAAGCGTGGAAAATCTCATCGTCCTAACTGGCGATATTCACTTAGCCGGTGTCGGTCAACTGACCTCGAACGC
>JBJOFA010000144.1:0-4678 GCA_046049015.1 Actinomycetota bacterium
GGGTCGAGCAGCAGCATCGTGCTCTTTGACGGTGATCCAAGTTTTCCCTCACTTGATACTCTCTGGGATCTCGCTCTTGACACCGAGTGCACCGCCCTTGGTGTATCAGCGAGATTCATCATGAATTCTCGAGCGGCTGATCTGCATCCCCAGCGCGGTCACTTACGTTGGATTGGATCAACCGGCTCACCTTTGCCCGCTGAGGGTTACCACTGGATCAAACAAGCCCTTGATGTTCCGGTTTCATCCATTAGTGGTGGAACCGATGTGTGCAGCGCTTTCTTGGGATCATCACCACTCTTGCCGGTGTGGGCGGGCGAAATCAGCGGCCGCATGCTCGGCTGCGCAGTCGAAGCCTTTGCACCCGATGGAACTCCGTGCCCGACCGGCGAAGTGGGTGAACTGGTCATCACCCAGGCCATGCCATCGATGCCCGTTGGATTTTGGGGAGACCGCGACGGATCAATGTATCGACGTGCCTATTTTGAGCGCTACCCGGGAAACTGGCATCACGGTGACTGGATCCGTTTCACGGATGACGGCTCGTGCGTGATCAGCGGGCGTTCTGATGCCACATTGAATCGTGGCGGAGTCCGCCTTGGCACCAGCGACTTTTATGCCGTCGTGGAGGATATTGCCGGCATTGTCGACAGTTTGGTGGTTCACCTTGACCACGTCGATACCGACGGTCATCAACATGATGAACTGCGTCTCTTCGTGGTCGTCAGTTCATCTACTGCTTTTGATGACACTCTGCGCTCACACATTAAATCGCAGCTTCGATCGCTGCTGTCCCCCCGTCATGTTCCCGATGTCATTGAAGCCATCCCGGCGGTACCGCGCACTTTGTCTGGTAAAAAGTTGGAGATTCCCGTCAAGCGACTTTTGCTTGGAGCACAGGTGGCCGATGTCGTGTCCGAAGGCGCCGTTGCTGATGCCAGCGTGCTCGCCTATTTCACCAACAAGAAGTAACCGAATCTTCTCCGAATCATGCTCGTCGCAGGCGAGCCGCCGGCATCCAATTTGGCCCGGCAGTGTTGTCAATCCGTTCCAGGAGTCGCTCCCCAATTGGCTCGATGAGATCAATGAACTGCTGACTCAACTCTGCGCCAGCGCTGCGCCACATCATTTGACACAGTTCATCTGTGCGGTCTTCAATCCGCTGGCGTAGTTGTTCGCCGGCGACATTCACTTGGCCGTTCTCGGCTAGACCGCGGCGTTCCAAGTCAGCGAAAGCCTCGGCGAGTGCCGCGTCATCAGCTCCCCGACTGCGGGCAATCCAGCCGCCATAGTTCAAGTGTGCGTCGTGCAAGATGCCCGCTTGCACTCGACTGATGTCTTCGGCCACCAAGAGAGCGAAGTGAGTATCACCGCGCCATTCGCGCAAACAGTTCACTGCCAACCAGGCTGCGACCACTGGATCAGTATCTCGCGGAGCTTGCCGATGAGCGGCAAAACACACGCGCCCAGATTCGGGCAGCCCGTCGGCCACCGCCCACAGTGACGTGTTCAATTCAGCCAACTCATCCACGATCTCTGGCACATAGTGCCGCAAACCCTCGCCCACGGCTTGATTGCGTATCTGCATGATTTCCTCCCAAGTGGTGTGTTGAGCCGCGGTGGTCAACGAGAATTCGATGAATCGGGGATGAATGGAATAGAACGCTGCCGCCACCGCCTGATGTCCTGCCCCAGCCAAGGGTGCGGCCCGACTGGCGATGTAATAGCCCATTCCGTTTGGAATCCCAAGGGCCGTATACAACTCAATCGCCCGAGGATCCCAATAGATCCAGCCGACTAGACGATGCGAGACCAAACCGGCTTGGCGAGTAATGGTCTGCCAATCCACCTTGGGGTGATTCTCAGGATTCATCTCCATGAAGGGGCCTTTCAGGATCGTGGTGTGGCTATTATGACAGACATCATGTCACTTTATTTCGCCGCCCACAGTTCCCTCCCCCGTCGCCTGGCACTCATCACTGTCGTTCTCGCCGCACTCACCAGCGCCTGTGGATCCTCAGGTGAAGCCGTCAGCGACAGCCTGTCTATTGACTCCATCGCTACGACCACCACGCTTGCGTCCGATTCAACTGAGCCCGCTAATTCCGAACCAGTGCCCGGAGTTGATATGCGAGGCCTTCGCTATTGCGAAATTCTCCTACTGAATATGTCTGAAACCGGTCTCAGCGCGGAGGTCTACAACACCTATCCCCTCAACGACTGTCCATCCGATCAATGGGCGGCACTCGACCCAGCAGCCATTGCGGTGGAGGCGGGCGTTCCCTTGGCTCTGGCCAATGGTCCGCGTTATTGGCTCATGGATTCGGTGCGCAAATCGGACCAAGACTCGATCGTCACCAAGGTCTTTGGCGGCTTGGCTATGAATCGCTACGCCCAAGTTCTCATAGGAAATCCCGAAACCGTTGGTGTTCCGTACACCGCACAATCTGTCGACCGCAAGTCAACCTTTGCCTTTGCCGCGGGTCAGACGGTCTTTGTTTTGGTCACCCCCGAAGGTTTGGAGTACATCATGCAGAGTTGGAGCCAACAGCGCGATCCTGCTTTGAGTGAATCGGATCTCGCAAATCTTGGTTCTCGCTTGCAACTCCCCGATGGTTGGCGTTACGAGAGCCGTGTGCTCGACCAAGAATTGGTCGTCGACACCACTAATGCTCCGGCACGAGTGTTGCAAGACGAATTGTTGAACAGCTACTCGCTGATTCCGTAGGTTCGACCCGTCACCCGACTTGACGTGCCTGAGCCATTCACGTGGCCGAACGTTCCAAGGCACCCAAGATCGCGATGCGCTAGCGGATCCACCCCAAGAAGAACTAGAGCATTGTGTAACCCACTCCACCGACAGGCTCCGAAAAGATGTAGCCCATCGACATATTTATGTAGCCTGTCGAAATCATGCTCATTCGAAACCGCTCCATCGCACTCACGGCCGTACCCCTGGCACTGTTGGGAATCATCACGCTCTCGCAGCAGTCGAATGCCGCGACGGGCGACCTTCTCCTCCCGAACCTGAAAGCGCTTCCCGCGACGAACATTGCGTTCGGGTCGGTCAACGATCTCCGCTTCTCGACTACTAGCTGGAATGCAGGTGCGGGCCCATTGATCTTGAAGGCGGGCACCACCTCCAGCCCAACCTCCCAAAACGTTGACCAGGAAATCGCGCTAGAGGGTGGCGGCACGGTCTTGCGCAACGCAGGTGATTTCGTCTGGCATCCGACCCACAGCCACTTCCACTTCGAGGGCTATGCGCGCTACACCATCCAACCGGCAGGCGCGAGTGGCGGTTCCGAGAGAATCGGACAGAAGACGACGTTCTGCGTAATGGACACAACGAGGGTAAACACCACGCTGCCGGGCGCACCGGCGATTGCGGGCTACTCGACGTGTGGAAGCCAGACACAAGGCATGTCTGTTGGCTGGGGTGACACCTACGGCTCAAGCCTCAGCGGGCAGTCTGTGGACATGACCGGGATGCCCGACGGTGACTACCGGCTTTATATCGACATCGACCCGTATCACAGACTGTCCGAATCAACCCGTGAGGACAATCAGTCATGTGTTCTCCTACGGCTGAGCGTTACGCGGCGTACGGTAACAGTCCTGAACCCGAATGACTGCACCGCTACAACAGTGTCTGCTGTCGCTCCGGCTGTGAGCAGCGGCCTGAACGCCACCGTTCAGATTACTGTCACGGGCACGGGCTTCGTAACTGGGATGAAGCCGACATTTACGAATGGCATTGGTTCGACGTTCACGGTGAGTTCCGTGGTCGTCGTAAACCCTCAGACGCTGACGGCGAAAGTCGTCGTGAAGACTAAGTCGGCCAGCAGGGCCACCGATCGCGTGTGGGACGTGACGGTAGGTGGCGCAACGCTTGCGAACGCCTTTACCGTCAACACCGGCTAAGGACCGCTACCCAAGAAATGTGGCCCGTCGTAGGTGCACGCGACCCATAGTTTTCGCCCACTCAACAAACCCCCACAATCGTCCAAGACTCAACCCATCACTAGAGGGTCCGCCCTGTCAGGCACTTCGGTGGGGACGATGAGGTGTAGGCCCATATTCACCCCAGTTCGTCAGTTGTGTTCTCAGCGAAGACCTTTTCGTCGGTTCCCCGAAAACTCTCGCTCAGGATCTCCGGGACGAGTTCATGAATTGCTACTCACACCTGTCATGACAAGTGATCCTTCGTAGATCATGGCCTTATACCTTCCATGGCGCGCAAGATTGCGATGCGCTGACGGATGGGCGGATGGGTATCAAGAAGTCCAGAGAGCATGCTCTTTTGAACTGATGATGCGGGCTTGGGATGATCAATCCACAAATGCGCCGTGGCTGTTGAGACACGTTGCGGAACGGTGGTGTCGGCCTCCAATTTCTCTAATGCCGACCGCAAACCCGACGGATCACGGGTGTATTGCACTGCTGAAGCATCGGCCAGAGTTTCGCGTTGCCGAGAGAGCGCCGCTCGCAAAATCAACGCCGCAGGCAGAGCAATGACATACAAAACGAATCCGATGAGGAGTGCAATGATGACAATCACTGCACGAGCCCCACTTTCCTTACTGCTACGCCGTCCGCCGCTCACGGCCAACAACATGCCAATGCGCAAAGCCATATCGGCCAAGACGGCAATAGCGCCTACTGTCAAAACCGCAAA
>JBJOFA010000145.1:0-4675 GCA_046049015.1 Actinomycetota bacterium
ATGAGTCTTGAGTCCGACTACTCCGTACACCACGTGCACACCAGCTCGTTCAAAGGCTTTGGCCCACGTCACATTGGTTGCTTCATCAAAGCGAGCCTTGAGTTCTACAAGTACAGCTACCTGCACACCACGTTCAGCAGCCCGAATGAGATGACGAGCAATGGGGCTGTCCCCGCTGGTTCGATACAACGTCATCTTGATGCTTTGAACCCGAGGGTCGTCGGCCGCTTGAGCAAGAAACTCTTCAACAGAGCTAGCAAAGCTTTCATATGGGTGGTGAACCAAAAGTGGTCGCTCGCGAATGACTGAGAAAATCGAGCGTTCAGCATCTGCAGCTGCCACGAGTCGGCCAGCAGTAACCGGACGCCATTGGTCATCTTTTAGATCTAGGCGGTCAAGAGCGTGCAATTGCCATAAACAAGTGAGGTCAATTGGTCCGCGCACCACAAACACGTCGGCATCACCAAGATCATGCTCTTCCACCAATAGTGCCCGCATATCAGTGGAAGCTGCTTCGCTGATTTCTAGACGAACGGCGCGTCCAAATCGACGACGACGCAGTTCCATCTCCACGGCCTGCAAAAGATCGTCAGCTTCTTCGTCCTCCAGATCTAAGTCAGTGTTTCGAGTAATGCGAAACGTGGTGGCGTTAGAGACTTCCATTCCTGGGAACAAAGTAGACAGATGAGAAATAATCACATCTTCTACGGGAATGAATCGAGAGCCTCCTGGAAGGGCCACAAGACGCGGTAAGAGAGTTGGAACTTTGACTCGAGCAAAACGCTCTTCACCCAACTGAGGATCGCGGACTAGTACCGCAATGCTCAAAGCTAGGTTCGATACGTACGGAAATGGGTGTGCCGGGTCAACGGCCAATGGAGTCAAAACTGGAAATACTCTGCTTTCGTAGAAGTCTGCGATGAACAGCTTCTCTTCATCAGTAAGTTCGGCAATCGCACAGAGTTCAATGCCTTCGCGGTTCAACTGCGGCAGAAGGACATCTAATAAAAGCCGGCATTGACGATCACCCAAAGACCTGGTGCGATCCATGACCTCGCGCAATTGCTCTGCTGGACTCATTCCATCGGGAAGCATTGCGGTGATGCCGGCAGCTTCTTGGTCCTTCATCGCCGCCACGCGAACTTGGAAGAACTCGTCCATATTGGACGAAAAGATGGCGCAAAATTTCACCCGCTCAAGAAGTGGGATTCCGGGTTCAGTGGCCAACCGAAGTACTCGCTCGTTGAAATCCAACCAGCTGAGTTCGCGGTTAAGAATTCTCATCTCGACTCTCGACTCCACATAACAACTGTAGACATCAGCGTGAATTCGTTACCGCCCGAGGCCACTAGCCACCCAATTCGAGTTATCGGATGTTCTGCCTGATTACCGAGCAGGGGGACAACCTGGACGGGTTCAAGCAAGACTCTCGTCAAAACCGAGATCCCACTCAACTGTGATGCGCTCGCGCTCACCGTCGCGCATAATTCGCTCACGGTTGCGTTTGAACTGGGGATCGGTGTAGGGCAGAAGCACTAGTCGTGCTAGGGCCCGGGTACGGAATTCTTCAATCAGACTGCGGTCACCGAAGTCACCAACAACATCCCAATGGGGAGCAACTGGGCCCAAAAAGACGATGCGGACATGGGCCCGGGAGGGTTCATTCATGGTCTGGGCATCGGACATTAGTCACTCCTTAACACTCTTCAGCAGACAAAAGGGCTGTACAGAGCCACGCTATCGGTTCATTTGCCGGTCCGAACCAGGACCCGACTGGTTCTGGCCCCCGACACGTGCTTGACTGAAGGCGGCTGGGAACTTTTCGACCGACATCATCGTCAGATGTCGCAGAAGGGCAAACAGCCTCTCATCGGGCGAAGCGGGCGGAAACCAACTTCGCACAAGGAGATAAACAACATGCTTGACGACACCACCGCAACTTGGATGGGTAATGGCGCTTGTCGCGCCTTCCCTCCGAATACTTTTTTCCCCAGCGACGGCGTCGGGGTGGACAAAGCTCGCAAGATCTGTGCGACCTGTCCAGTGACCTCAGAATGTCTGGAATACGCCCTGACGAATCACATTGACCACGGGGTTTGGGGTGGGTGCAGCGAACGTGAAAGGCGTCGAATTAACAAACGCCGCCGCCTCAACCTTCGCCCAGTCTGAGCAACCTAAGAAAAGTTACTTTGACTCTGAAGTGGACGAATCGTCGTCCTTGGAACCAGCGTCAAGTCCCTTTTTGAATTCCTTTTGGGCCTGACCGAGATTACGAGCCAACTTCGGGATTTGTGATCCACCGAAGAGCACCAAAATCACGACCAGAACCACAATCACTTCTGGACCATCGAACAAACCTGCGATCATGCAATCAGGGTACCAGTTCAATGGTCCATCCCGCAGACCGCCAAAAGCGGAACATTTCCTGCCAAAGTATCCACATGGCTGAACATTCCAGTGCCGGCGAAAACCGCCTCGAATGCGTCATCAATATCAGCGAAGGGCGCCGTTTAGAGGTGCTCCATGAAATGGCTCGCTTGCTCGACCCGCAGGACTTGCTCGATGTCCATATCGACCCCTGGCATCATCGAAGTGTCTGGACTCTCCTTGGCACCCAAGCCCCCCGGCAACTGACGCGACGGGCCGTGGAGTTGCTAGACATCAGAGAACATCACCTCGGAGTCCATCCCCGACTTGGAATTGTCGATGTAGTCCCTTTTGTACCCCTCGGCCAGACCACGATGCATCAGGCAATCGTGGCTCGCAATGAATTTGCCCAATGGTTGGCTGAGGAGATGAACGTGCCATGTTTTCTCTATGGGCCCGACATCACATTGCGCCATGATTCTCGATCTTTGCCCGAGATCAGGCGCCGCGCCTGGAAAGAGCTAGAACCTGATTGGGGGCCAAAGCATCCCCATCCCTCGGCTGGGTCGGTCTGTGTGGGAGCTCGACAAGTTCTGGTGGCGTTCAATATTTGGCTTCAGCCCGAAAGTGATTGGTCACGGGCCACGGAAATAACCAAGGCAATTCGGACCCCCGAAGTGCGAGCCTTAACTTTGCGGGTCGGGGCGCAAATTCAAATCAGCATGAACCTGGTTGAGCCCTTCGTCATCGGCCCGGCAGAGATTTATGAGCGGGTGAGCTCTTTGGCCTTAGAGCGTCAGTTGCTCATCGAAAGATCAGAGCTGGTCGGGCTCATCCCTGAAACAGTGCTCTCTGCCATACCCGAATCGAAATGGGCGGAATTAGATCTTGCTCGGGACCGGACTATCGAGCATCGCCTGACCAGTGGCTTTCAGTTTGCCACCGGATGATCGAGCCCTACAGTTAATTCCTGGCGATGGCTATTAAATCGCGACCTGATAAATCGCAACCTGGCAGATAATTCACGCTGTGGCGATACGACGATTCGATTGAGCTCGCTGCCGCCGGAGACGGCGCCGTTCACGTTCTGATAGGCCGCCCCAAATTCCGAACTTCTCGCCATTCACCAAGGCGTATTCCAAACAGTCCATTCGAACCACACAACCCCGACATACTTCTTTGGCTTCACGAGTTGATGCGCCGCGCTCGGGGAAGAAGAGATCCGGATCTACGCCTAGGCAGTTCGCTTGATCCTGCCAATTATTGTCACCAGAAAATTCGTTCATGTGGCTCCTCGCCATCCTGACCATGGGCCAATTGTGGGTCTTCATTCCCTCCACAGTGGAATGAGAGCACCCGTGTAATTACATGGATGACATTCTGACCTAAAAAAGGGGCGTTATGCAAGGGGTTTCTCGCGAAAGTCCAGGAAGAGGGCCTTTCAGACTGTTATTCCACCCTGTCAATTGGGTTCGGGACCCAAATCAGCACACTTTTTCGTCACTATCGACCTCACTCAGCGCTCTACGCTGGGGAAATGCCCATCCATTTACGAGCCGAATCCGCAGACTATGCCCCCGCAGTCCTATGTCCCGGGGACCCCCGACGGGCAACCTACATAGCCGAAAACATTTTTGACCCGGGAGCCCGTTTAGTTAACGAGGAGCGCGGCATGCTCGGTTACACCGGGACCTACCAAGGCCGACCGATCAGTGTGCAATCCACCGGGATGGGCACGCCGAGTTCTGGGATCGTGTTCGAAGAACTGGTGATGCTGGGGGCTCAACGCCTTATTCGCGTTGGAACCTGCGGAGGTTTGCAGCCTCATCTGCGAATGGCTGACACAGTCATCAGCGTGAGCGCCTCAGCCGACGATCGCACTCCGATTCGCTATGCCGGCATGGAGGGCTATGCCCCAACGGCAACTTTTTCACTCGTGGAAAAAGCAGCAGCACTCAGTCGCGCCGTGAGCGACCGAGTTTTCATCGGTTCCATCGTCACCAGCGGGCTCTTCTACGACCCCGACCCCAACACCTTTGGTCTCTGGCGACGTCTGGGACATCTCGGCGTTGAGATGGAAGCGGCCATGATGTACACCATTGCGACAATCAAGGGGATCGAAGCCTTAGCCATGATGACCGTCAGCGACGTCATTGATCCCGATGCCGGCAACGTCGAGAGAATCTCCGATGAAGATCTTCGCAAAGGTGTTGATCAAATGATGGCCATCGCCTGCCAGGTGGCTGTCAGCTAAGTCGCGTCCAGCCCAGTCAAGTTCAGTTAGATCAAGCCCAGTTCACGAACTGCT
>JBJOFA010000146.1:0-4655 GCA_046049015.1 Actinomycetota bacterium
GCCCAAGAAACCCGCCGCGTTGTTGACCGCCTATATGGCTACGAGGTTTCACCGGTGCTTTGGCGCAAGATCAACCGGGGTCTTTCTGCCGGCCGTGTTCAGTCACCGGCTACCCGGCTAGTTGTCGAGCGCGAGCGCGAGCGCATGGCCTTCGTCTCCGCCAGCTACTTTGATGTCAAGGCAATCTTCGCAACCAGCGATGCCTCGCAGCCAAACTTTGAGGCCAAGCTTGTGTCGCTGGACGGCACCAAGATTGCCACGGGTGACAGCTTCAACGACAAAGGTGAGCTCACCGCCAAGGTAACGGTTCTCGGGGAAGCCGACGCCAGCGCTATCGCGGCGGCGGTCACCGATTCATCGGCGGTTATCAAGGTGACCGATGTCGAGGCCAAACCAAGCATTCGTCGCCCAGCGGCACCATTCACAACCTCAACACTGCAGCAGGAGGCGTCGCGCAAGCTGCGCATGTCGGCCAAACAGACCATGGACACCGCGCAGCAGCTCTACCAAGACGGATACATCACTTATATGCGTACCGATTCGCCGACACTTTCGGCGCAGGCGATCTCGGCGGCACGCACCCAAGCCAAGAGCATGTACGGTTCCGAGTACATTCCGGAGAAGCCGCGTGTTTACTCCGGCAAGTCCAAGAATGCGCAAGAGGCTCACGAGGCAATTCGCCCGGCTGGCGATACCTTCCGCACCCCTGCGGAGGTGGCCTCGCAACTTTACGGCCGAGCCCTAGAGCTTTATGACCTAATTTGGAAGCGCACCGTCGCATCTCAGATGGAAGACGCCCGAGTATCAACCACCACCGCTAAGATTCTGGTTCAGCCACTTACCGGCACCAAGCACGCGACCGCCGAGTTCAGCGCAAGCGGAACCGTAGTTATCTTCCGCGGTTTCCTTGCTGCATACGAAGAAGGTCACGACGAGACCCGCAGCGATGAAGAAGAAAAGCCAGAGAAGAAGTTGCCAACCCTTGAGGTTGGACAGGGGCTAACTCCGGTTGATGTTGTAGCCAAGCCTCACCAGACGCTTCCGCCACCTCGGTACACCGAGGCATCGTTGGTCAAAGCGCTTGAAGAAGATGGCATCGGCCGCCCATCAACCTACGCGGCTATCATGTCGACCATTCAGAACAAGGGATACGTCACCAAGCGCGGACAGGCTTTGGTTCCGGAGTGGATTGCGTTCACCGTGACCCGCTTCCTTGAAGAGAACTTTGGCAATTTGATCGACTACGACTTCACCGCGTCCATGGAAGAGGACCTGGACCGCATTGCCGCCGGTGAACTTGATCGCTCATCGTGGTTGCGCCAGTTCTACTTTGGTGACGACGGCGGACTTGGTCTGGTTCAAACCGTTGCCAACCTGGTTGATCAGGACCCGCGAGCCATCAACTCGATTCGCCTTTCAGATGGCGTGACCCTGCGAACCGGAAAGTTCAAAACCAGGATAATTGCTGCGGCACGTCAGTACGGAGAGGTCATGGTCGATGAAGTCGAGGAACCGAATATCCGGGCCTCCTTTGGCGATGGGTTGCGACCGCGACGGGGAACCGCCACGTCAGCCTTTGGAGCGTCACGACGAGAAGGACATGACGCTTCGAATTTTTACGCTCGTTTCTCGGCGCCAGACGTGTCCACTGACGATGAACTGGCTGATCCTGGTCTGATTGCGGCAATTCAGGATCAAATCTTTGTTGGTGATTCACGCCTGATGACGCAGGTGCCGGATAATTCCGTGGCTCTGGTGGTGACTTCGCCGCCGTATTTTGCTGGAAAGGCCTACGAGATTGCTCTCGGCGAAGGCCATATTCCTGCGGACTACCTTGAGTATCTGGCCATGTTGACCGATGTCTTTCGTGAATGTCGACGGGTGCTGGAACCAGGCGGTCGGTTAGTGGTGAATGTGGCGAACCTTGGCCGTAAACCATTTCGGTCTTTGGCCAGTGATGTCACCGCCATCATTCAAGATGATCTGCACATGCTCTTGCGCGGTGAGATCGTCTGGTTGAAGCAGCGTGGTTCCTCTGGTAGTTGCGCCTGGGGGTCATTCCGCTCGGCAACTAATCCTGTTTTGCGCGACACCACAGAACGTCTCATTGTCGCTAGTAAGGGGCGCTTTGATCGCGCCCTCAGTGTGAAAAAACGAGGAAAGGCGAACCTTCCTTCTCGATCGACAATCTCAGTCGATGAATTCATGGAAGCAACCCTTGATGTTTGGGAGATTCAGCCAGAAAGTGCTACCCGAGTTAATCACCCCGCACCGTTTCCTGTGGCACTAGTGGAGCGTTGTATCCAGTTGTATTCCTTTGAGGGGGATGTGATTTTGGATCCATTCATGGGATCAGGCTCGACAGCCGTTGCGTCCCTACGTACTGGTCGCCACTATGTAGGTTTCGATGCCGATGAGTCATACGTGAATCAAGCGCGTGAGCGTTTGGCCCAAGAGGAGGTCGCTCTATCGGAGGATGCAAAAGTCTCTGAGGAGCGCTCAATTCGAGACGTCGCCACCGCAATTTTGGAGCAGGCGGGTTACGACGACATCGAATGGCAGGTGCGCGTCGTTCCCGGTCTAGAGATTGCGGGTCGGGCAAGACGATCATCAGGTGAGTCTTTGCTCTTTGATCTAGCAGGTGGCCTGACGACGGGTCGCGCTGGACTGGCGCGCGGGGATTTGCTCTGGCGCACTATTGGCCGCGCTGCAGTCCTTGCGAATCTTGTTCCGCGGGAGCCATTCATCGTTTTCACGGCCGGTGAGCCTGAGCGTGCCAGCGGGGGAGCAGCACTCGAGGTGGTCAGCGGTCGTGATCAATCCATCGCTGCAGTGATCAACGTTCACAACTTTGATGACGCAGTTCGGATATTGAACGGTCTGTCAATAGATGACTTGGGGAAAAACGACCCTCAGCGTTGATACCAGCGCGAACTGGGTAGCAAAACGACCATATTTGGCATGTTTTCGTGCCCAATGAATTACAAAGGATCTAGATGTGGAGGGCGGCGCGGCGGCCTTCCAGGATGGCTTCCAAAATTGTTCTGGGAGCAACGCAATCGCCCACCGACATCACGACCTCCTGATTACCGCCCTGTCGACTTTTCTCACTGCTGATCAGGACTTCATCGTTGGGCAATCTAAATCCGGCATCGACGACGGCTACGGCCTGAATTTCTCGTTCGACTCCTGAAAATCGGTCTTGCACCATGACCACCAAAGTTCCGTTTTCAGAACTAATGCCGCGAACCACACTACGTCGTTCCACGTGTACTCCGTTTTGAGCTAAGCGCACATTGGCTGGAGCTAAGTCGCCGGTTCGTGAGAGTTCATTGCCGGCGATGTTGTCAGGGGTGATCAACACGGCGCGGGCACCGAGACTCTCAGCGAGCGCCACCCCGATCGGTCCACCAATCGGATCGAGAATCACGACCGTTCCTTCCGTTGGCAAGGTCTGTTTTCCTCGGTAGAGATCGGCGACATCAATGAGAATTCCCGCACCAGTAGTTGCCGTGTCGCCCAAAAGAAAATCAGGACGTCCAGGGCGTGATCCCGTGGCCTTGATTACGGCGTCGTAGTCATCGGCAGGTATCGGTTGACTTGCTGCAACATTGAGTTCAACTCGAACTCCCAGTCGGGTTACCTCAGCGATGAGCCAATCGATGAGCGCTCGACCGGGACCGGCTACCCCGGCTATTCCGCCCAGTGTGCTGGCGGTGTCAATAAGCGTGACGTGATGTCCACGCGTGGCGGCCACGCGAGCTGCTTCAAGTCCAGCGGGTCCACCTCCTACGACCAATACCTGGCGTGGTGTATTGGTGGGGCGGTACCAATCGGGATCCTCGATTTCATGACCCGAGGACGGTTCGGCCACACACGACACGATGGGATTACGCGCATCGCGTACCTGACACACCTGATTGCAACGAATACACGGTCGAATTCGTTCCAATTCAGAGTGCGCCGCTTTCACGGCCAGATCTGGATCAGCGATTTGGGCCCGGGTCATTTCCACGGCATCGCAGATCGGACCAGATTCTGCCGACACTGCCCAATTAGCTCGTTCAATGTTCACCACTGATCCTTGGAGAAAGACTGCAGTGGAGGATCCAAGACTGGCTTTGAGAGATCGACAGAGTTCCATGTTGAAATCAGCCGGTACATGAAAGTCCGGTCGAGTCTGTTCCACAGAAAAGATTGAGCCTCGGACTATCACGATGTAGTCGAGTCCGAGGCTCACCAATTGTTGGGCGATGTCGGGAGCCATGTCGGGGGTAATTCCCGCCCAGGGAGCCAACTCATCACATGACAATCGCAATCCAACGATGGCCCCAGGACTTACGGCGTCAACGGCGGCGCGAACTTCAGAGATGACTTGGCGCGCGAAATGTAAGCGGTCAGCACCCCATTGGTCATCGCGATGATTAGTCAGTCCGGAGAGAAATTGGCGCACCAAACTGTGTTGACCAGCGTTGATCTCAACGCCATCACAGTCAGCCTGCAGGGCCAGGGTTGCGGCCTGGGAAAAACCCTTGACTACAGCAGCAATATCTTCGGCTTCCATCCATTTGGGAACTTCCCGGGAGTTGACTTCGGGAACTCGAGAGGGAGCCCAGAGTGGAGATTGGGAGTAGGCCGATGAGCCTTGACCTCCA
>JBJOFA010000147.1:0-4613 GCA_046049015.1 Actinomycetota bacterium
TCAATACCATCGCACCACATTTTGTCGGTGCTGGTACAAAACCGCCCCGGAGTTTTGGCTCGGGTTTCCAGTCTGTTTGCGCGGCGGGGCTACAACATCTTCAGTTTGGCAGTAGCGCCGACGGAAGATCCGGATCTATCGCGAATCACGATTGTGGTTGATGTGGAGTCGTCTCCTTTGGAGCAGATCGTCAAACAACTTTTCAAACTCATCGACGTGGTGAAAATCAGCGAACTTGACCCCCGTCGTTCAGTTGAACGGGAACTGATGATGGCCACGGTGAAAGTGTCGGCCGAAGAGCGCGGACAGATCGTGGAACTGACCAACATCTTTGAAGGAAAGATCCTGGCTGTGGGCGTGGAAGCGATCACGGTGTCATTAGAGGGAAGTCCAGGCAAACTCGATGACTTCGAAGAACTGTTGCGGGGATACGGCATTGTCGAACTGCAACGAACAGGACGTGTAGCTCTACCCAAACTCGACAAAGAGGCGCGTCAGCGTTCTCAAAAATATGGAAAGGCAAATTGACCATGGCAGCAAAGATGTACTACGACGCCGATTGCGACGTCTCAATTATCAAGGGCCGCAAAGTAGCCATCATCGGCTACGGCTCACAGGGTCACGCTCATGCATTGAACCTGAAAGAAAGCGGTGTGCCCGTGGTCGTGGGCTTGCGCGAAGGTTCGTCCTCGGCTGCCAAGGCTCAGGCCGCTGGTCTTGAGGTGAAATCAATTGCCGATGCCGCTAAATGGGCTGATGTGATCATGTTGACCATGCCCGATACCGAGCAAAAGGCCACCTATGACGCTCATATCAAGCGTTATATGAAGCCCGGTAAGGCGCTGGCTTTTGCCCATGGATTCAACATTCGCTTCAAGCGCATCCGTCCGCCCAAAGGCGTGGACGTCATCATGATTGCTCCGAAGGGTCCGGGACACCTCGTACGTCGTACCTACACCGAAGGTGGGGGTGTGCCCTGTCTTATCGCCGTGGAACAAGACGCCACTGGTAACGCCAAAGCCGTTTCGTTGTCGTATGCGTCGGCCATTGGTGGCGGTCGCGCCGGAATCATCGAAACATCGTTTGCTGAAGAGACCGAAACCGATCTTTTCGGCGAACAGGTAGTTCTTTGCGGCGGTCTTACCTCTTTGGTA
Organism: Actinomycetota bacterium; assembly: GCA_046049015.1. GTDB lineage: Bacteria > Actinomycetota > Acidimicrobiia > Acidimicrobiales > Ilumatobacteraceae > Casp-actino8. Next base: position 1,155 of record JBJOFA010000147.1, read on the forward strand.
CAGGCCGGATTCGAGACTTTGGTGGAGGCTGGCTATCAGCCAGAGATGGCTTATTTCGAGTGCCTGCACGAGGTCAAGCTGATCGTGGACTTAATGTATGAAGAGGGCATCGCCGGTATGCGTTACAGCATCAGCGACACCGCCGAGTACGGAGACGTCACCCGTGGACCACGCATCGTGACTCCGGCAACCAAAAAGACCATGCAGAAGATCTTGAAAGAGATCCAAAGTGGCAAGTTCGCCAAAGAATGGATCGCCGAAAGCGAAAGCGGCCGCGAGAAGTTCAACGCCTTGCGCGCCGCTGGAGCCAGCCATCAGATCGAAGAGGTCGGCAAGAATCTGCGGGCCATGATGCCTTGGATTTCGGCTGGGAAGCAGAAAGTATCGGAAGCCTCCGGAGGCTGAGACACTGTCATTTTCTAAACTAGGCATTTTCTAAATCCGACTTGTTTAGTCGGGAATTTACCGCTAGCGTGCCCTCCTGTTCGGTCGGGTGATCTGGATCTACCGAGTCCTTTGACTCGAGGTCTCAGTCGCCACAAAACAGGAGGGCACGTTCATGTCGGCAGCAGAGTGGGGATTCGAGACACGTCAGATCCACGTCGGGGGCGACCCTGACCCAGCCACTGGGGCGCGGGCGGTGCCGATCTATCAGACGACTAGTTATGAGTTCAATAGCTCAGAACATGCTGCCAACCTTTTCGCCTTGGCCGAGGTGGGCAATATCTACACCCGGATCATGAACCCCACGCAACTAGCCGTGGAGTCTCGAGTCAACTCACTTGAAGGGGGAGTAACCACGGCGATTGGTCTTCCGGGCACTTTGGTAGTCAGTTCAGGTCAGGCCGCTGAGACGTTGGCCATCTTGACTTTGGCTGAAGCCGGGGATCACATCGTGGCTTCGCCTTCGCTCTACGGCGGAACTTACAACTTGTTGCACTACACCTTGCCCAAGTTGGGCATTGCCGTTGACTTCGTGGACGACCCTCACGATCTCGCTCAGTGGAAGGCCGCCCTGCGACCCAACACCAAAGCTTTCTACGGCGAAGTATTGGCCAATCCGCGTAATGACATCTTCGATATCGAAGGGGTCTCCAAAGTGGCTCACGAGGCCGGTGTGCCCTTGATCGTGGACAACACGGTGCCGACGGCGTACGGCATTCGTCCCCTCGAATGGGGCGCCGACATCGTGGTGCAGTCACTCACCAAATTTGTTGGTGGTCACGGCACGTCGATTGCTGGTTCGATCACTGATGGCGGCAAGTTCGACTTCTCGGCTTCGGGCCGATTCCCGAACTTCACTGAACCTGATCCCAGTTATCACGGTCTGTCCTATTGGCCGGCACTGGGACCGGGCTCTTTCATATTGAAAGCTCGCGTGCAGTTGTTGCGCGATCTTGGCATGGCCATTTCACCGTTCAACGCCTTTTTGATTTTGCAAGGGTTGGAGACATTGTCTCTGCGAATGGAACGTCACTGGAGTAACGCCCAGGCGGTGGCGGAATATCTCGCCAAGCATCCCCAAGTGGAGAGCGTGAACTTCGCCGGATTGTCCAGCAGCCCATGGCATGAGCGAGCCAAGAAGTATTTCGGTGGCCGCGGGTACGGCTCGGTCTTGGCGTTCAATATCAAGGGCGGTCGCAACGCCGGCGAGAAATTCGTTGCGGGTTTGCAGTTGCACAGTCACGTAGCCAACATCGGCGATGTGCGCAGTTTGGTGATCCAGCCTTCGACCACGACCCATAGTCAGTTGACCGAACAAGAGCAAGTGGCATCGGGCGTGAACCCCGGTCTCATTCGCTTGAGCGTGGGCCTGGAGACCATTGGCGACATTTTGGCTGACCTGGATCTAGGTTTCGCTGCCGCCAAGTAAATTTCAGAGCCGATTACGAGTCGGGTCGATGCTCATCGAGATAGCGCTGGAAATCAGCAGCGAGATCATCACCAGTGGGAATTGACGCTTCAGCGCGACGGTCGTATTCGAGTTCCAACATTTTCACGTAGTTGAGCGCCCGATCATCATCAGAAACGGCATCGTCGTGGAGTGATCGCCAGCGTTCAATTTCGTCGTGGAGTAAAGCGTGTCTGGTAGGCACCGCTAGCACGTGCTCAAGATGACGCAATAGAGCTGCTGCGGCCTGGGGATGTGAGGCGTTGCCTAAGTAGTGGGGCACTCCAACGCGCAGAGAAATGGCCGGCAAGTTCTCACGTTCGAATTCGGCTTGCATGACACCGATGACCCCGGTGATGCCCTGATACGAAGGTCGGGTCAACCCCAAAGTGCGAGCCAAGGAGGGATCAACGGTGCTGCCCACCACCATGGGAGTGCGAGTGTGGGGAACAGTGTCAGCCGCGGCGCCTACGGTGACGATGGCTTCGCAACCAAGGCGGGTGTAGGCAGCAATGAGACAGCGCACATAGGTATGCCAACGGAGATGGGGTTCCACCCCAGAAACGATGACGAGGTCATGGGCTGATTCAGGAAAGCGCATGGCAACGATGTCGTTGGTCGGCCAGACGATCAGTCGTTCGCCATCTTCGTCGAGTCGGGATTCGGGACGAATTTGAGTGAAGTCATAGAAAGGATCGGCATCAATAGAGGCAATCAATTCGGATTCATCGTGGGCAATCAAATGCTCGAGAGCCGATGTAGCAACCGAAGCCACATCGAACCATCCAGTGAGGGCCACCACCATGATGGGACGTTTGAGTGGGACCGATAACCCTTCCCAATGAAGAACATCGTCGACGTTAATACTCACGGAGGATCACGATTTCAGTTCGTCGACAACGGCGTCGATACAACGAGTGAGAGCCTGAACATCTGCAGGATCAACGGCCGGGAACAGACCCACGCGCAGTTGATTGCGACCAAGTTTGCGATAACTGTCGGTATCGACCACTCCGTTGGCTCGTAAAGCGGTGCAAATATCATTGGCGTCGACACCTCCATCGGCAGGCGAAGCGATGTCGATAGTGGCCACCACATCTGATCGATGAGCGGGATCTGCAACAAAGGGTGAAGCCCAAGGGCGTGATTCAGCCCACGAATACATCGTGCTCGCCGACTGGTGACTGCGGGCATGGCAGGCGGCTAGTCCTCCTAATTCGTTCATCCAACGCAATTGGGATTCAAGAAGCACCAATGTGGCCAAGGCTGGTGTGTTGTAAGTCTGGTTCGCTATTGAATTATCCAGAGCGATTTTGAGGTCAAGTGACGCCGGCACCCACCGTTTAGTTGCCGAAATTTTCTCAATGCGCTCAATGGCCGCCGGTGAACATGCTGCCAACCACAGTCCGCCGTCAGAGGCGAAACATTTTTGCGGGGCGAAGTAGTAGACGTCGACTTCACTGGGATTCCAAAGCAGTCCACCGGCGGCCGAAGTGGCATCAACAATGACCAGGGCCGACGATTTGGGATCGGGTCGGCGCAGATCCATGACAAAGACTGCCGCGCCC
>JBJOFA010000148.1:0-4603 GCA_046049015.1 Actinomycetota bacterium
ATGGCTGCCGATCCGAGTTTGGTGCCTGGGGCCGTTGAGGAAATATTGCGATGGGTGACGCCTCTGAACAACTTCTTCCGTCGAGCCATCGTTGATACTGAAGTTTCGGGACATGAAATCAAGCGCGGGGATCGCGTCATCATGCTCTATCCGTCCGCTAATCGCGACGAAGAGGTTTTTGCCGATCCCTACAAGTTTGATATTCGCCGATCACCAAACCCCCATCTTTCATTTGGCTTTGGCACGCATCTCTGCGTGGGGAGCAATTTTGCCCGGGCCTCGCTGGTCACAGTCTTTGGTGAACTGTCTCAACGAATCACCAATTTGCGAGTGGTTGAAGAACCCGATGTGGAGCCCAACATTTTTGCGCGAGCAGTGCGATCGTTCCGACTGGGCTTTGAGGCACGAGTTCAGTGATTGGTGTGACCGAAATGACTGACCTGTTAACGAGGTGAACCTCGTTCATCCGGTCAATTTGAAGTCTGAACCTCAAAAACTTCTACTCTGACTTCGCTCGAGAGTAATGATCTGCTAGCACAGATATGTGATCAGGGCTGATATTCATCCGACTAAGCGTGCTCTCCTCGAGAGTGCTCGGGAGCTCATTGAAATTCACGGCGTCGACAATCTGACGGTCGACATGGTGCTTACAAATTCCAAGGTCTCAAAGGGTTCTCTGTACCACCATTTTGAAGACTTTGATTCTCTCATTCATGAAGTCCAACTGAGGAAGTTTTCTGAGTTTGTGGAAGAGGGCATCAATTTCTTGGAGCAAGCGTTTGGAATGGCCACTAACGCTGAGCAATTTCGCGCCAACCTCCATGCAATGGCGGCATTGGCGCAGGATTCCGCTCGCAGGCCGGGGCGTATCGAACGGGCCAGAATTTTCGGAACGTCGGGCACAAGTCTTTCTTTCACGCAGGCCCTAGCCAATGAACAGGAGCGCCTGCGCCAGCGCGGTGAAGAACTGATAGCCGAAGCCCAATCCCGAGGATGGGTTAATTCGAGTTTGTCTGCCCGAGCGCTTTCATCATTTATCCTTGGATTCACCTTCGGGCGAGTTCTTGATGATGTGTGTGAGACCCACGTGAACTCTGATGAGTGGAATGAGGTAGTTCGCCAATTCTTGGATCGGGTACTTCTCAACGTCGTCTGACCTTGAGTCAGGCAATCATCCTCTGCAGTCTCTCAGGCGTTAAAACCCGCTGGTAATCTTGGGATATGTTCTTTCCCCTGACGAGTCGTATCCGATCGTTGATGGTCGCGTCAGTTATTGCAGTGGTGGGAGTGGCCTGCTCAGGAGATGAGGGAACGGACTCGGTCAACGGAGAGCTGAGCACCGACTCGGCCTGTCCGGTTCGAGAGCCCGTTGTTGGGGGCGTGCTGCGAGTGGCCACCACGGTGGCCCCGATCACCAGCATTGCGGCAAACATTGCCGCCGGCAGTGATACCGAAATTGTGGGAATCGTGCCCGAGGGGACGAACAGCCACACGTATGAACCTCCGCCAAGTGTGGCGGCAACGTTGGAATCAGTTGACATCGTCTTCATCAACGGTCTGGTCCTTGAAGAACCAACCAAAGATATGGCCTTGGCCAACTTGAGATCTGGTGCGGTGATCTGCGAACTGGGTACGGCGATTTTGCCCGAGGAAGAGTGGATCTACGACTTCTCGTTCCCCAAAGAAGGTGGCAAGCCGAATCCACATCTGTGGACAAATCCGCCGATGGCTTTGGAATACGCCAAACTAATGGCCGACTCTTTGTCGGCAGCTGACCCTGATGACGCAGATCTTTATGCCGCTAACTATGAAGCTTTCGCAGTCAAGGTGAACGCCTTGGATGTTGCAATTAAAACGGCAACTGCGACCATCGATGAAGATCTTCGCCAGTTGTTGACCTATCACGATGCCTACGCCTACTTCGCCCAGCGTTATGGCTGGACAGTTATTGGTGCCCTTCAGCCGTCGTCATTTGAAGAGCCCACCCCCAAAGAAATCGCTGAACTGATTGACCAGGTGCGAGCCACTGGCGTCACCGCAGTTTTTGGAAGTGAGGTGTTCCCGTCAAGCGTGCTGGAACAAATTGGTAGCGAAACCGGAGTTCGCTACGTCGATGTCCTGCGCGATGACGATCTTTTAGGTTCACCCGGAGATGCCGAACATTCCTGGCTGGGGTTGATGCGTTTCAACTTTGTGACCATGGTGGAGGCCCTAGGTGGAGATGCCGCGGCTCTGAAGTCACTTGATGTCAGCGACGTCGGTCCTGACACTGCGGAGTACCCCCAGTGAATCCCCGTGCAGTGAACTCTTGGGCGACTGAGGCTGAATGACGACCAGGACGGGCAAGAGCGCCGAGCCCAGCGCCGACCGACTCTTGGTGGCCTTTGAGCATGTGTCTTGTTCATATGGAGGAGCTCCGGTCATTGAAGCAGTGGATCTGCAACTCCATCAAGGAGAGTTCGTAGGTATTGTCGGGCCGTCTGGATCGGGCAAGACCACGGTTTTGCGAGCGCTCCTTGGTTCGATGAAGCCGGTCCATGGAAAGATCACGCGACGAGCGGGTTTGCGACTGGCCTACGTTCCGCAGTTGGAAACAGTGGACTGGAATTTTCCGGTAACGGTTGGTGAGGTTGTGGCCATGAGTCGCCAACAGACATCTTGGTGGCCGAAGCGGTCAATTGCTGAACATCAAGCAGTGGAAGAGGTCCTCGATCGTCTTGGTCTGGGAGGACTTTCAAAACGGCATATCCGGGAGTTGTCAGGCGGTCAGCAACAGAGAGTCTTTTTGGCCCGGGCTCTGATGCAAAAGCCTGATCTATTAGTTCTCGACGAACCGACTGCCGGAGTGGACGTTCGTACCCGACATGAGGTTTTGCACGTCCTGGCGGATTTGAATGAGGCACCACCCGAAGGTGAAGGCATCACGATTGTTCTGACAACCCATGATCTCAATGGGTTAGCTGCTCACTTGCCGCGATTGGTGTGTTTCAACCGCACAGTGGTGGCTGATGGGCCACCGACAGAGGTTTTGCAACCCTACTTCTTGGAGCGAACGTACGGTGCTCCGATGGAAGTACTTCAACACGGAGGAATGCCCGTGGTGTTGGAACAGGGCGGAGATGAATTGCGCGAGCGTCTCAGCCGAAGAGGCGCGTAATGCTGGCCTTTGATCTATTCGAGCCATTTTCTTATGGTTTTTTCCAACGCGGTCTGATCATTGCCACCTTGGCTGGAGCACTGTGCGGATTAATAGGCGTCTTTGTCGTGCTGCGCAATATGAGTTATATCGGTCATGGTCTGAGCCATGCAGTCTTTGGCGGTGCGGCCCTCGCCGCCGTACTCAATCTGAATTATTTCCTCGGAGCAGGTATGTGGGGTTTGGCGTCCGGATTGATGATTGCCCAAGTCGCTCGCAAGCGGATCATTGGAGCCGATGCCGCAATCGGGGTGATCACCACTGCATCATTCGCTATGGGTTTGGCATTGCAAGCACGTTTTGGACAGGCCAGTCGCAGTATCGATGCCGTGCTTTTCGGCAATGTGCTTGGCGTTTTCACCCGAGACATCCTGGCGGTTCTGGCTGTCGGTGTGATGAGCGTAGTAGTAGTGGTTTTCCTCTATCGCAGATTGCTTTTCGCCACATTCGATCCCGAAGTTGCGGGAGTGAGTGGAGTGAGCGTGCCGCGGATGGAGGGCATCTTGATGTTGCTTCTCTCAGCAACGATTTTGGTAACGGTGCGAGTTGTAGGCGTCCTACTTATCTCGGCTCTTTTAGTACTGCCGGCGGTGACGGCTCGTCTCATGACAAACTCATTCGGACGCATGCTGTGGTTGTCGCCGCTCTTGGGTGCCATCTTTGGCGGTGTGGGGATGTATGCGAGTTGGTACGCCGATGTCCCAAGTGGGGCCGTCATCATCTTGAGTGGAACATTGGTGTTCATTGCGGTCTATTCAGTAGTGGGTGCTCGTCGCCGAGCTCGAGTGACCTCGTTTGATCACCACGGTTCAGCTCTCCGGAACGCGTAGATCCCATTCGACCCCTTCAGGGGTGTCTCGCACTTCAATACCGAGAGCGCTGAGTCGGTCACGAATGAGATCTGATAAGTCGTAGCGTTTGTCAGCCCGTACGGCACCGCGTAATTCGAGCAACAGTGTCATGTAGGGACTTACAACATTGCGGGGATCGATCAATCCTTTGACGGCCACGTCTCCCAGACGCACAATCATGGACCGCAAAACTCCGTGGGCGCGGTCCATCACATCACTTTGCAAAGTGTCGGCAGACCAGTGACGAATTGCTGATTCAAGTTCCAGGGCAGCCCGAGCAGCACCGGGAGCATCGGCGCCTTTGAGAGCAGTTTCAAAGGCCAATTCACAGGAGTCGATGTCGACGTCGAGAGATGACGACGGCTCAGGGGCCGATTGGTCTTCAAGGGCCTGTTGAGTCGTCACTGATGGCGTTCGGGTTGGTTGGGCCAGGGAAAAGGTGGGATCGCGTAAGGCCTCAAGTGGTAGAACGACTCCGGATTCGTGGACGACTGAACGACCCCGAATGCGCACTGTGACGTGCCCATTGCCGACAATGGTGGCGGTTTCAGCATCA
>JBJOFA010000149.1:0-4597 GCA_046049015.1 Actinomycetota bacterium
CGGCCGAAGCCCCACCAGAGGGCTCAGGGTTGAATGACTTCGGACGGAATGAGGCCAGGTAGGGAGCGCCGCCAGTGAAAGTGGTCGTCACCAAAGTATTGCCGCCGAAGATTGGAGTGGTCACAGCCACTGAGTCGCCGCTAGCGACGATCTCAACGTTGTTCGTAATAACCGTGCGGTCCAATTTCACCGACAACCGAGACATGACGTCGCGGCCTTCATACGACTGAGGGAACATAACTAAATCAGGGACATCGCCACCGTCAATAACTGACTTCATGGCTGCTGATACTGCGACACCGGCCAACTTCGAGCCGTAGTCAACGCCAAAAACCTTTGACGCTCCGTACTCGCCCAAAGGACCGGCCACGGCGCTGGCGTCTCCAGCAACCCACACGCTGACAGTCCCACCAAGACTGCGCGCCTTGGTCACCAGTTCCAGCGAACCCGAAGTGGGTGCTCCATTGGCGACTTGAGCAAATACCCAAATGTTGTTGATGGCCATTGTCGTTCCGTTCTCTTCGATCTCTACTTCGATGTGATGACTAGTACTGCTGAACTGCTCAGATGACTTTCAAACCTTCGAGGAAGGCCACAATCTTGCCGAAGGCCTCTCCGTCGTCTTCAATGACCTCGCCGGCGGCGCGAGCTTCGGCCTGGCCAACGTTGCTGATCTGCTGGCCAGCTCCCGCCCAACCAACAGGAGTGATTCCCAAATCGGCGGCCTTGAGCTCTTCAACTGGCTTGGACTTCGCAGCCATGATGCCCTTGAAACTTGGATAGCGAGGTTCAACGACTCCAGCGGTCACCGAGACGACTGCGGGAAGCGAGCAGGTCACTTCGTCATAACCAGATTCGGTCTGACGGTCAGCTTTCAATACTCCACCTTCGATGGCGATTTTTTTGGCAAAGGTGACTGAAGGCAATCCCAGAACTTCAGCCATCTGCTCCGGCACAGTTCCGGTGTAACCATCACTGGACTCGGTGGCCGCAATAATCAGATCTGCTCCGCCCAGACGTTGCACTGCGGCAGCCAGAATTTTTGCCGTCGTCAAAGCGTCGGAACCCTGTAAGGCCGGATCAGAAACCAAGATGCCCTTGGCTGCCCCCATGGCGAGTGCAGTTCGCAAACCAGCGGTCTCACTGTTGGGTGCCATGGAGACCAGGCTGACCTCTCCACCACCGGCGGCATCAACGAGCTGTAAAGCCATCTCGACGCCGTAGCTGTCGGACTCATCCAAGATGAGTTTGCCGTCGCGCTTCAACGTTTGCGTTGAAGCATCAAGGGCACCGGGGTTTGCGGGATCGGGGATCTGCTTGACACAGACGATGACGTTCATAACGGGACATTCTGCTCCTTTGTGCGCCGTTTCACACAACCAGGCCGGACTCTCCTCCCGTGACGCACGACCCATTCCCCAGCGGACTCAAAGTCCCCGGCTGGTACCGTCTGGGACGGTGCGAATCCTGCTGGTCGTCAACTCCTTCGCCTCCTCGGTGACCGCTCGCAATACCGTCATTGTTCACCGAACCTTGTCACGCCACCACGACGTCCAACTGGTGGAGACCAATCGCCGAGGCCACGCCACTCGATTTGCCCAAGACGCAGCCCGCCGTGGCCTTGACCTGGTCGTGGCCTTTGGGGGCGACGGGACATTGAATGAAGTAGCAACTGGGGTGGCCGGAACCCCAACTGGATTGGGTGTGCTACCCGGTGGCAGCACCAACGTCTTTGCCCGAACTATTGGCCTCCCCAATGACCCAGTTCTCGCCGCCGATCTACTCGTAGCCGGGCTATCCGATCCGGAGACCAATATTCGCCCGATCGGGCTTGGTCGAGTCAACGGGCGCTTTTTCTGTTTTCACACCGGTGTGGGGTACGACGCTGCAGTGGTTCGAACCGTTGAAAGTCGGGCCTCACTGAAGCGCTGGGTGGGGCACCCGCTTTTTATCTACGCCGCTTTGTCAACCTGGCTGAACGGATACGACCGCCGCCACCCGCATTTCTCCGTCACGGTGGCGGGATCAGCACAAGATTCGGTCGTAAACCACGACTACGACAAAAGTGGTCCACAAAGTTTGAGCGATGGCTACTTCACGATCGTGCTCAATACGAATCCTTACACCTTTCTTGGCAATCGCCCTCTCAATCTCTCGCCCTTGGCGGGGCTCGATCAGCCTTTGGTCGTCGTCACTTTCAGAACAATGTCGGCCTTAGCCATAATCGGATCTCTCATGGGTGCCTTACGCGGCAATGGCGTTCAGCCCAATGACCATGTGGCGATATTCGATCACGTTCGCGATCTGGTCGTCGAACATCCAGAACCCTTTCCCTATCAAGTGGATGGCGACTATCTCGGGGAGTCAAGTCGACTTCACTTTGAGCATGTACCCAATGCCGTTCGTCTCGTGCTGCCACCGAGCACGATTGACTAGGAGTGGTTCTGCAACACCTCGAGAGCGACATCGGGAACGTTGGTGCATATTCCGTCCACACCCCACTCAATTAATTCCTTCATACGCTCCGGATCATCACAGGTCCACGTATTCACCTGCAGACCATGGCGATGACAGATCTCAACGGCATGACGATTGAGAGCACCAACCCAGGGATGCAAAGCCTGATGTCCCGAGTTCGACAAATCGCGGGCCACAGTTTCAATGTCATCATCGGGAACCGCAACTGTGAGCCAAGCCGTGGCAATCGCCGGGTGAAGTTGATGGCAACGGTCAACTGTGGAACGACGAAAAGATGAGATCAGCCATCGATCATCACCTTCGTCTCGCTGCATCAGACACGAAATTGTGGCATCGGCAATGGTGTCATCAGGGTCAAAATCTGGTTCCGACGAATCATTCTTGATTTCGACGTTGACCCACATTGGACGACAGGCGTCAAGAGCCTGATCCAAAGTTGGGATTTCCTCAGGCAGGTCCGCAGCGACCATTTCACAGATATTTCGACCGTCATCAAGGGCGGGGTTGTGGTGGACGACCAAAACACCGTCCTTCGTCCGCCGGACGTCCAATTCAACGGCCTGAGCGCCCATGACCCCAGCCCGGCGAAAAGCCGCCACTGAATTCTCCGGCTCAGCCCGAGAAGCCCCACGATGTGCCATGACCTGAGTCGCCATGGGCAAAGTCTGCCCGGTTTGGCTTGTATTCACGAAAATCGGTCCACTACTTCGTCCTGTGACAAAAAAATTTTCGCCTACCTATTGCCTAACAGTCTTAACTTTGCCAACCTTGTCTTCCGCCCCCACGAGGTTCCATTTGCCTCCGCGGTCATTACCATCACCCTCCCACCAATAGTCCGGAGTTCATCGTGTCGATCCTCGCCTCAGCCCTCGCCCTAGGTTCAGCTGATTACAGCTGGCGCCATGAAGCCATCTGCCGCGATACAGATCCGGAGCTTTTCTTCCCAGTCGGCACCACGGGCCAGGCCCTTTTGCAGATCGACCGGGCCAAGCAGGTCTGCGCCGAGTGCAATGTGCGCATCAGTTGTCTGGAATTCGCTCTCGAGACCAACCAGGACTCTGGTATCTGGGGCGGCACTTCAGAAGAGGAGCGGCGCAACATCCGTCGACAGATCGCGGCGCGCAATCGAGCTGCGGCGCAACTCAGAGCCAGTTCCGCCGTTTCCTGAACTCACCAGTTGTTTGGAGTTACCTCATCGAGGTAGGCGTAGTTCGACGACAGTTCCGTCCCCCCGTCGATGTCCGGCAACACCAACAGATTCAAAGTCCTCAGGTGAACCCGCCCGCATGGTGATCGAGCCGTTCAATTCAGTCGTCACCAAGGTACGAACAATTGAAAGGCCAAGGCCTGTGGCTCCTTCGAGATCGAATTGGGGGTCAAGACCGCGTCCATCGTTGATGACTTTGAGGTGAATCTCCTCATCAGTACCGCCAAGTTGAACCACAACTGTTCCACCGTCGCTACCTTCTGGGAATCCGTGGTCGACAGCATTTTGCAAAAGCTCGGTCAGCACCACCGAAAGAGGTGTAGCAATAGTGGCCGGAAGCCGACCTCCATCTCCTTGAACGACAAAACTCACCGGCCTGTCGGGTGATTGCAATCCCTCTTCGGCTAACCGCATAAGCGGCCGCACAATTTCGATGAAGGCCACCTCATCACCTGGTTCCCGTGACAACGTCTCATGGACCAGAGCAATGGTCCGGATTCGTCGAACACTCTCCTGCACTGCCGCCTTGGCCTCTGGAGAAGTCAGTCTTCGAGCCTGCAGTCGCAACAGCGAGGAAATGGTCTGCAAGTTGTTTTTTACCCGGTGATGGATCTCGCGGATGGTGGCATCTTTTGACAAGAGCATCCGGTCTCGTCGGCGAACTTCGGTGACGTCGCGTAGAAGAATCAACCCGCCCGTGACCACATCGTTTTCCATAATCGGCAAACAGCGAACTAACAAGGTGACTTCCGGCGTTTGATCAAACTCTTCGATTACCGGGGCCCGACGCTCAAAAGATTGTCGCAACGGACTATCAGCAAATCCCAGTTCGCTCAAAGATTGACCCACAACATTCGAAGTGATTCCCACTCGATGTAAGGCCGAGACAGCATTTGGCGAGGCGTACTCAAT
>JBJOFA010000150.1:0-4575 GCA_046049015.1 Actinomycetota bacterium
CCATACGTGGCGTAGCGTCCTTCGGCATCGAGACCAACGATGTCGTCGGGCAAGTGAATTTTCTTTGGACCAGCCAACAAACGTTTACACGTATCGATCTGATCAGGCTCGCACAACGAATCACCGATGGAATAGCCCTGGGCCGCCAAGAAAGTGAAGCACATTGCTCCACCGATAACCAATGCATCAACAACGGTAAGCAATGACTCCACGACACCTAACTTGTCGGAAATCTTCGAACCGCCAAGCACCGCCACAAAGGGATGTTTCGGTGACTGACGCAATCCAAGGAGAACTTCAACTTCACGTTGGAGTAATCGACCCATCGCCGATGGCACAGTTTTCGGTGGCCCAACTATGGAGGCGTGGGCCCGATGTGCTGCGCCAAAGGCGTCATCCACATAGAAATCAATTCCTTGCATCAACTCCGCAACAAAGGCAGGATCGTTGGCTTCTTCGCCGGGATTGAAGCGAAGATTCTCCAGCAACTCCACCCCGGGTGCCAACTCAGCAAGACGCTCCATGACTGGAGCCATGGAATACTTCGGATCTGGAGCCCCCTTTGGTCGACCAAGGTGGCTGGCACAGACAACCTGGGCGCCCCGGTCCGTCAACCAGACGATGGTTGGCAATGCCGCTCTAATGCGAAAGTCGTCAGTGATCCGACGCTCCCCGTCGGCCCCAGTTTCCATCGGCACATTGAAGTCGGTGCGCACGAGGACCCGTCGCCCCGAGACATCACCGAGGTCTTCAAGAGTTGGTAGCGGAGTAGACATGTTTCCGGGCGAATTTTTAGCTATTGCTGACAAAAGACTCAACGACGACCGCGTTTGGGGACCTTGGAACCGGCATACAGCGTGGTTTGCACCAGTCGATTACTGTAGCCCCATTCATTGTCGTACCAAGCCAAAACTTTGGCCATCTTGCCCATACTCATAGTGAGACCGGCATCAAAAATACTGCTGTGCGGGTCACCAACAATGTCACTCGACACAATGGGATCCTCTGTATAGCGAAGGACGCCCTTCAAAGGACCACTAGCGGCGGCTTTCTTGAAAGCAGCATTGATCTGCTCAATCGTGGCCGCTTTTTTCAGGTTTACGGTGAAGTCCACAATGGAACCAGTAGGAACCGGAACGCGCAATGACGTTCCATCCAATTTGCCCTTCATGCTGGCCAAAACCAAACTCGTGGCTCGGGCCGCTCCGGTGCTGGTGGGAACGATATTGATAGCCGCGGCGCGCGCCCTGCGGAGATCACTATGCGGACCATCAACCAATGACTGATCCCCGGTGTAGGCATGGACGGTCTGCATCAAACCTTGCTCGACACCAAAAGTATCGTCGAGAACTTTCACCATGGGAACAAAACAATTGGTTGTGCAACTGGCATTAGAAACAACTTTGTGAACTTTGAAGTCAAAGTCCTTGTGATTCACGCCGTACACAAATGTCGCGTCGGCGTTTTCGCAGGGAGCCGACACGATGACGAGTGGTGCCCCTCCATCGAGATGGGCCGAAGCGGTATCTCGTTTTGTAAAGAAACCCGTGCTTTCGACCACCACATCAACGCCGAGCTCACCCCAAGGAAGGTTTTTCGGGTCCCGTTCGCTGAGGACTTTAATTTCCGCTCCGTCGACACTGATTCCATTTTTCGTGGCCTTGATGTCATTGGGTAACTGACCCATCACTGAGTCATATTTCAGGAGGTGCGCCATGGTCTTGAGCGAACCCAGATCATTCACGGCCACAATTTCTATATCGGCACCCTGTGACTTCACGGCACGATAGAAGTTTCGTCCGATTCGCCCAAACCCATTGATACCTACACGCACCGTCATGTGCATTCCCCTCTACAGCTTTATTGGTTTCGTGAGCCCGGTCACCAGCCCGAACGCCCGATCCCAAACTAGTCCTCCAACCCCGACAGCAGGGACTCCCCCGTACGGTGGACTGGTCGACCTAATAAACCTTGCGATCAGCCTCGATTGAGATCGCGATGGCTGGTCCGGACTGGCTGGCCCGACAGACGCAATCGAACCGCTAATTCCTCAGAAATCGCCACTGAGCGGTGCCGACCTCCAGTGCAGCCAATGGCAATGGTCAGATAGCTCTTCCCCTCAGCGGCGTACTGTGGCAAAACCGACTCCAAAAGACCTGACAACTTCTCCAAAAAAGCCTCGGCCTGAGGGGTCCCCAAAACAAAGTCACGTACCGGTGGATCCAATCCCACGAGGGGACGCAGAGTCTCATCCCAGTGCGGATTGGGCAGGAAGCGAACATCCATCACAATGTCGGCATCAATGGGAAGCCCGAACTTGTAACCAAAGGATTCAACGGCAACTTGGAGACGCTCGTGAACCGCGTCTTCAAAGGAGCCCAACAATTTCGATTTCAACTGGTGAACATTCAAATTGGTGGTATCGATAACCAGGTCGCAATCGCCCTTCATTGGCTCCAACAGAGCCCGCTCCATCTCGATTGATTCCAGAAGTCCTCCCGCCTCAGTGGCCAAAGGATGTCGTCGTCGAGATGCCTCGTAGCGTTTCACCAACTCACCGGTGGAGGCATCCAGGTACACCACTCGCACTCGATGGCCACTGGCACGCAGGTTGGCCACCTTGGGCATCAATTCAAGATGCTGTCGACCGGCTACCAAGGCCAGCCTTTCAATACCCGATCCGGGCACACTCGCGAGTTCAACAATGGTGTCAACCAAAGAGGTTGGCAAATTATCCACGACATACCAGCCGAGGTCCTCGAGTACGGCTGCGGTCGCCGAACGACCCGCCCCAGAAAGTCCGGTGATGACGAGGATGTCGGCCACGAAGACAACTTAGTGATAGTTGAAGCTAGGCATCGTCATCTGAGGTGAGCTTGTTTCGTTGGGACAAAAGGTCCCCAATCGGCTGCAAGTCAAAGGTGCCACCGTTTTCGGGTCGCAGGCTACGCACGACGTGCTCGGCACCACAATTCACAAACGCCGCCAGATCCATGGGCTCATCAAACGGCGTCAACAGAACGCTGCGCTCGCATTTCCGCCCACTGTCGGCCTTTAATGCCGAGCGCAACAATGCTTGTCCCCGGGCAAAACGCTCCGGCGGACCGAACCCACTCCAGCCGTCAGCAAGCGCCGCCGCAGCCGGAATAGTGATTCGTGGGCCGTCACCTCCCACCCAAATTCGAAGCGAAAGTTCGTGACGTCGCTCTTGATCGCGCACCTGTTCCACAACACTCTGCAGTCCATTCGTAAAGCGACTCATCCGCTCCGCAAGAGACATCTCCGTTCCCGCCAGGACATCGTCGAATTTAAATCCTCCGGCACCAACACCCAAAATGAATTGGCCATTTCCTAGCGCGGCCACCGTGGCGGCAGCCCGGGCCAAAATCGCTGGTCGTCGAAAAGTCAAGGGCGAAACCAAGATGCCAAGACAGACATCTGTATTTCGAACTGCTGGCGCCATTGAGCCCAGCAGAGTCCAACTTTCCCAGGCCGAATCAGCGGCGGTACCAGTGAAGGGCACCAAATGATCCCAGAGAAAAATCGAATCAACCCCCATTGACAGGGCCTGCTCAGCAGCATCGAAAAAGTCGGGTGGCCGCACACCATGGGTTTGAAATTGCACTCCGATACGTACGGCGGTCATAACCCACGTTTCACAGCTCGCAAATACAACAATCGCGGAATTGTCGCGGCTGCTTCGTATTCGGCAGCTCTTTGGAGAAAACCAGGAGGAGGAGCAGGTTCCACCATCCGTTCCACCAATAAACCATTTGCGATCAGGGCATTGATATAACGACTCAACGGTCGATGAATGAACGGAATAAAGACGTCCTTTTCAACCTCTTCAATGGATTCCTCTTCGATGAGGTACGGACCAATACGCCAGTACTGCTCGGGGGGATCCAGGATTTGATCATCGATCCATCCACTTCCGGGTGTCTGCAAAAGTGGGTGATTCAAAAAGAAACAAAAGCGACCACCAGGTCGCAATACTCGAGCCACTTCGGCAATCGCTTCATCGACAGCTCGAATATGTTCAAAGACCAGACAGGCCACTGCAGCGTCGAATGATTCATCAACGAAGGGCAAGCCATCGGCTCCGGCTCGAGCCACGTGTACTCCACCACCTCGAGACGCCGCAATACTGATTTGATTCCAGGTTGGATCAATGCCCACCACTAGGTCCGCTCCCCCAGATGCCGCAAGACGGGCGACTTGTCCGTCTCCACAACCGATATCTAAGACACGCTGAGAGCCTGCAAGTTCCTCGGCCGCTAGGGGCAGGATTTGTTCTTCGTATTCCGGGTCGGCTCCAGCAGTAAACCCTTCAATCCACCATTGAGCGTGGGTTTCCCACAAGTCGTCATCAGGGGCCGAAGTCATGTCGCTAGGTTACGGTCCACCGTTACGGTGTCCCGACTACTGTTCCTAGATCATGAAGTTTTCCCTCTGGCCCTCTCCTGAGCGACCTTGGTCTGAAGTTCTAGATCTCGCCAATTACGCCGAAAAATCGGCCTGGTATTGCTTGTGGTACGCCGACCACTTCATGCCAAATTCCCCAACAGATGACAT
>JBJOFA010000151.1:0-4558 GCA_046049015.1 Actinomycetota bacterium
TGAACGGCAGATTCTCGGGCCTCGTGAGTGATGAATACCAAACGGGCGTCGGCTCCGATTCCCTCTTGTTCTGCAGCTCGAATGCTGACTCCATGTCGGGCGAACGCTCCGGTAACGGCATGGAGCACACCTGGTTGATCAGCAACCTCCATTGAAAGGAGATACTCGGCGCTGCTCTCATCGATTGGGCGAATCACCGCTCTGCTGAATGAGCCAAGTGTTCCGTGCGTCCCTTTCACCAAATTAATTGCGGCATCAATGACATCACCGAGTACCGCACTGGCGGTGGGGTTTCCGCCCGCTCCTCGCCCATAAAACATCAACGAGCCCACCGCTTCGCCTTCAACAAAGACGGCGTTATAACTTTCGCGCACACTGGCGAGTGGATGATTCTTGGGAACCATCGCCGGGTGAACTCGAACTCCGATTTCACCGGTTGATCGGTCACGTTCAGCGATACCAAGCAGCTTGATGACGTATCCTAATCGCTGAGCAACGGCAATGTCTGATGCCGTCACTCGACTAATACCTTCGTGATACACATCGCCAGCTACAACTTTGGCGCCAAAGGCGATGGAAGCCAGAATCGCTGCTTTCGCTCCGGCATCAAAGCCCTCCACGTCTGCTGTGGGATCCCGTTCAGCAAATCCCAGACGCTGAGCTTCCGAAAGAGCCGCACCGTACTCGGCACCATCTTCGGTCATCTTGGTGAGGATGAAATTGGTGGTGCCGTTAATGATCCCCATGACTCGACTGATTGGCTCGCCGCGCAAACTCTCACGTAATGCCCGCACTACAGGAATACCACCGGCCACTGCTGCTTCAAAGAGCAGATCGACGCCAGCATTTTCGGCGGCGCTGAAAAGTTCAACTCCAACGTTAGCCAGCAACTCTTTATTGGCAGTGATGACTGGTTTGCCCGATGCCAAGGCGGTGGTGATGAACTCACGCGCTGGCTCAATGCCGCCAATGACCTCGACGACAAGATCGATGTTGGGATCCGCAACAACTCCGTGGGCATCTCGGGTGAGCAATCCCGCGGGGATGGCCACATCACGATCTCGAGAAACATTGCGCACCGCAATGCTGGCTACTTCGAGGCGAAGTCCGGTGCGCATTTCAATAGCGGAAGCCTGTTGCTCGATGAGGCGAAAAAGAGCCGCTCCGACATTGCCGCAGCCAAGAATGCCTATGCGGATAGTTCGAGTTGAAACGTCTTGGGAAGCCACGTCGCCCCAGGCTAATCCTTTGACACAATGAGGACTCCGGAATTATCCCCGATCACCGAAAATCCCTTACAGATCGACCATTCAAAACCTTGGCGGACCTCGTGAAAGCCTTATTGATCCAAGCGAACAAGATCCTCGTAGGTCTCGCGTCGCACAACCAATCGCGACTTCCCATTCTTAACAAAAACCACTGCGGGTCTCAGCATCTTGTTGTAGTTGCTGGCCATGGAATGGCCGTAGGCACCAGTTACCGGAGTGGCAATGAGATCGCCAACCTGAATTGATTCGGGCAAGTTGGCATCAAAAATCAGGATGTCTCCACTCTCGCAATGTTTGCCGACTATACGGGCCGACTTGCCACGGTTGGCAGTAACTTCCGCAACTTTGAAAGCTTCATAACCACTGCCATAGAGGACTGGGCGCGGGTTATCGCTCATACCCCCATCCACGCTGACGTAGGTACGGATGCCGGCAATGTCCTTGATGGTGCCGACTTGGTACACCGTGATGGCTGCTGACGCCACAATGGAACGTCCCGGCTCAACGGAAATACGGGCCTGCAAACCAGAAGCTGCACAGGCGTCAAGAATCGCCGAACCCCACGAAGTAATCGTTGGTGCCTCTTCTGATTCGGTATAGGCCACCCCTAGCCCACCTCCCATTGTCAATTCGGGTAATCCGAATTGACGGGCGAAGTCGGCCATGACTTGGGCGGCCCGAGCAAAACTTTCAACAGCAAAAACATTCGAGCCGATATGACAATGCAATCCAATGAGTTCGCAACAGCCGGAACTTTGCACTCTTTCCACGGCTCGTGTTGCGTCTCCATTGGCCAGATTGAATCCAAATTTCGAATCATCCTGGCCGGTGGCGATGTAGTCGTGAGTATGGGCGTGGATTCCTGGTGTCACTCGAATCATGACTCTGGGCATCGGCAAGCCCTCATCGCGTAAAATCTGCAGTCGATCAATTTCATCGAAACTGTCGATCACGATGTGACGAACTCCAGGTCGCTCCTGCGACTGCGAACCGGCAGTCAATGCCATCCTCAACTCGGCCAAGTTTTTGTTATTGCCATGGAGCACACATCGTTCGGCAGGAACACCGGCATGAAGGGCAACGAATAACTCCCCTCCCGTCGCCACGTCAATGAGGAGTTCTTCTTCATGAACTAACGAAGCCATCGCCGAACACAAAAACGCCTTCGAGGCATAAATCACCTGATCTCGCCCGAAGGTATCCACGGCTTCGCGACAGCGAGACCGAAGGTGCTCCTCGTCGTAGACAAAAAGTGGGGTTCCATATTGCTCGGCCAACTCAGTAATCGAACAGCCACCGATGATCAGGGACCCGTCATCAGCAATCTGCGATGTGTCTGGGAGTAGCCGCAGGGGAATAGGTCGAGTGCTCACATCTTCTCCGGAGTAGCAATACCAAGCAGATCGAGTCCTTGACGTAAAACGCGGGCCGTCAGATCGCAGAGTGCCAAACGACTGGCGCGCTGATCATCGTTGACCCCTTTGAGAACCGGACAATGTTCATAAAAGGCCGTAAACGTCGTGGACAAGTCATAGAGATACGTGCACAACCGATGGGGACTGTATTTCTCCAAAGTGTCGGTGATGGCAGCCCCAAATCCAAGTAAAGCCAAAGCCAAAGCTCTTTCACGAGGATCGGCAATTTCGATACTGGAGATCACAACCGCGCCACGCTCGATATCGGCTCGACGGAATATGGAACAGATTCGAGCATGAGCGTATTGAAGATAGGGAGCGGTGTTGCCATCGAAGGAGAGCATCCGTTCCCAGTCAAAGACATAGTCACGGATTCGATCTGTGGCCAGGTCGGCATATTTCACGGCGCCGATTCCCACCATCTTGGCGATGTCAGAACGTTCTGCGGAGTCCAGATTGGGATTCTTTTCAGCGATGGCCGCATCAGCTCGCACTACGGCTTCATTGACCAAATCAATAAATTTGAGAGGATCACCACTTCGGCTCTTCAGCATTTTGCGATCAGGCCCTAAGACATTGCCAAACATGACGTGGACCGCTTCATCGGGTTCATGGAGCCAGCCGGCCATCTTGGCCACATCAAAAACCATTGATAGGTGCTGAGCCTGAGGGGCGCCGACAACGTACAAAAGCAAATCTGCCGACAGACGTTCGATCCGATCAATGATGCAAGCCAGATCGCTGGTGGCGTAGTTGAAACCTCCCTGGCCCTTTTGCACGATCAGTGGCAAGGGATCTCCATCCCGATTCGTATAGCCGGGTGGAAAGACAACATCTGCGCCGTCAGAGCGAACCAAAAGACCCAGTGCATCAAGTCGGCTAATGACTTGTGGAAGGAGATCGTTGTACGCACTCTCACCCATGAGATCGTCATCAGTCAAAAGAACATCAAGAAGTTCGTAGACCGCGTTGAAATGCTTGGTTGATAGATCAACTAGCAGTCGCCATAACCGTCGGGTTTCACCATCACCGTTCTGCAACATGACCACTCGGGCTCGAGCGCGATCCTGGAAGACTTCATCGGCGTCGAATTTTGTTCGTGCCGCTTTGTAAAAGCCATCTAAATCACCAAGAGATAAGTTTCCTGCGGCTTGATCCTCACCAAGATCCAAGAGGTGTTCGATCAACATGCCGAACGGCGTTCCCCAATCTCCAATGTGGTTTTCTCGAATGACGTCGTGCCCCACAAACATAAGCATTCGTACTAGGGCGTCGCCGATAACGGTGGTGCGGAGATGGCCTACATGCATTTCTTTGGCCACATTTGGTGCCGAGTAATCAACGACTACCCTTTTCTTCGTTGCCGTTTCAACTCCGAGCCGATCATCCCCGGCCATTTCCCGTAAGAGTCCTGACAAGAATTGGTCAGCAAAGGTGATGTTGAGAAATCCGGGACCAGCAACTTCGATTGTGGAGCACATGGCCGTGACATCGCCGAGCGCTTCGACAATTTCAGTCGCCACATCGCGAGGATTCCGACCGAGAGACTTAGCCAGAGGCAAAACTCCATTGGACTGGGCATCGGCATGGTCACTCGGCCGAACGATGGGATCGAAACCGCTCTTTCCCGCGACTTGGTCGAAGGCCACCTGCAACCTGGAGATCAAAAGAGCGAGGGGATCAAACATGCACTGCCATTGTTGCCGAAAACCTTGACCGCGCAGTGGGTGTTATCTCGGCACGTGACGGAATATTCAGGCGGAATGGTCCGCCACCTCCACCGCTAGGCTTTCGCCACCCGCCCACGTAGCTCAGTGGATAGAGCGTCTGCCTCCGGAGCAGAAGGTCGTAGGTCCGATTCCTACCGTGGGCGCC
>JBJOFA010000152.1:0-4537 GCA_046049015.1 Actinomycetota bacterium
ACCTCTTCGGCAATGACCTCCGCTTGATCATGGGGAAGCAACGAGAGCGTCTTTCCGAGCAAACTCAGAACAAGATCATCACTGCGGACGGGAAATTCGCCCACCGGCAAATCAGAACCAGCGGTGTAACGCTTAGAGGGACGCCCTGCGCCGCCACCGGCGGGCTTGGATACCGCGACTTCTAGGTAATTTCCAGCGGCCAATTTGTCCAAATGGTGACGAGCCACATTGGGGTGCAACTGAAACTCGCCGGCTACTTCGGCCGCCGTGACACCACCGGATTGTCCCCGAACGAACAAATAGATGGCCCGGCGGGTCGGATCACCAAAAGCACTGGTGATTGCCGTCACCGATGCGGTGAAGGCTCCTGTCGAGGGTGACCCATGGCCATGGTGCGCGCCATCGTTCGTCTTGAAGTCAGAAGCAGACACGCCGGTATTATAACTATGGCCGTAGTGCAAATTCGCCGGTCCATTATTCCAAGGTTTGGAGATCCAATGTCCGTTTCCCGAGAGCAGGTCGTTGATGCCCTTCGACCGGTCGAAGACCCCGAATTACGGCGGTCAATCGTGGATCTGGGCATGGTCCGCGAGGTCACCATTGGCAGCGATGGAGCAATCGAGATCCAAGTCGCCCTGACCGTGGCCGGTTGCCCATTGCGCAACGAAATCACCCAGAGGGTCACGTCAGCCGTGACCCCCCTCGCTGGCGTCTCCCGAGTCAATATTGATTTCACGGTCATGACCGATCAAGAGCGAGAGGCCGTGCGACGCATGCTCCACGGAGACCCCGGAGCAACCGCAGGTCAAAGTCCCGCTCACGGCCACGCCGAAGGACGTCGTATTCCCTTTGCTGACCCCGACAACAAGACTCGTCCACTGCTCATTTCGTCGGGCAAAGGCGGGGTGGGAAAAAGCAGTGTTACAACCAATTTGGCGGTGGCTCTCGCAGCCCAAGGGCATTCAGTCGGAGTACTAGACGCTGATATTTACGGTTACTCAATTCCTCGAATGTTGGGCGCTAACAACGATCCGGTGGCCATTGATCAAATGCTCCTCCCGTCGGAGTCCTACGGGGTGCGGTGCATCTCTATTGGATACTTCGTTCCCGAAGGACAAGCCGTGGTGTGGCGCGGACCGATGTTGCATAAGGCTCTCGAACAGTTCCTGACCGATGTCTTTTGGGATGAGCCGGACTTTCTTTTGATCGATATGCCTCCAGGAACGGGGGATATCGCTCTCAGCCTCAGTCAGTATTTGCCCAAGGGCGAGGTACTTGTAGTAACAACTCCACAGGCTGCCGCTCAAAAAGTGGCTCGGCTTTCAGCAGCCATGGCCACCAAAGTTGGCTTACCCGTCAAAGGCGTGATCGAGAACATGTCGTGGTTCACCGGTGACGACGGAAAACGATACGAACTATTCGGAAGTGGCGGAGGTCAAGAGTTGGCCGATGAATTAGGCATTCCACTTCTCGGTCAAATTCCGATGGTGCAGAGTTTGCGAGAAGGCGGAGATGATGGTCGACCGATAGCGGCCGTTGCTCCCGAAAGCGAAGCCGGGGCAATCTTCCATGAAATGGCCCGCAAAATCGCCGCTGATAACAAACCGCGTAAGAAGTTCAGCAAGTTCCTGAAAATCAATAACTAGTTATCAGTCGTTCCAGAACCGCTGTTCGCGGAACGGATCTGCGTACATGTGGTAGCCGTTGCGTTCCCAAAATCCAGGGGCATCCCCATTTCGCAATTCGAGACCCCGAACCCATTTGGCGCTCTTCCAAAAATACAAATGGGGGATGACAATTCGAACTGGTCCTCCATGTTCGGCGGTGATCTCTTCACCTTCATAGGCATACGCCACTAGCGCCTCGGGGGTCGTGATATCCGCTAGGGGGACATTGGTCGTGTAGCCAAACTCGGCATGTTCCATGACGTGGGTCGCTTCTGACTGGACCCCGGCCATCTGGAAAAGATCTGCAACCCGCACGCCGGTCCAGGTTGTATCGAACTTGCTCCACTTGGTAACGCAGTGGATATCAAAAGTCAGCGTCGTCGCCGGCAGGGCCTTGAGTTCATCGAGTGTGAAAGTCAAAGGTTCATTCACCAAACCAAAAATGGACAGGTTCCACTCACCCGGTTCATACGTCGGTATATCGCCCACATGTAGGACCGGGAAACGGTCCGTCAAGTACTGACCGGGGGGTAGACGTTTGGCATCAAGACCCCGCTCAGCAAGGCCTTGGCGATTGCGCTCAAAAAAGCTCATAGCCATATTGTGACTGAAATTTCCTGAGGCTGCGCATCGGAACCGAAAGACATCGACAACACCGTGCCAAGATTCTCGTCTGGAAGTGCCCCATAGGTGATGGATAACGTGAACTCGTGGACGAGATGGCGACTTTGTATCTCGTACGGCACGCCAAAGCCGGTGAGCGGGCTCGATGGAATGGCGACGACCTCTTGCGACCACTATCTGGCAAGGGTCGACGACAAGCGGTGGCAGTTTGCGATCGTCTCCACCCCTTGGTATCGCAAGCACCGGGAGCCGTGCTGGTTGCCAGCCCCTACATCCGCTGTATGCAGACGTTGGAACCCTTAGCGGCCCGGCTACATGGAACAGTTCTCCCCGATAATCGCCTCATAGAAGGCGGAGATTGCCGAGGCGCCCTCGAGCTCGTTGCAACCTTGCCTCACGGCTCGGTTCTTTGTAGCCATGGCGACATCATTCCTGATGTGGTGGCTGCACTCGAACGTCGTTCGGCCGAAATTTCTGATTCTCCAGATTGGCGCAAAGGCACCGTATGGGTCCTATCTCGGGTCAACTCTGAAGTTGTTTCAGCCACTGTATGGCCGCCCCCAAATATTGATTGACGTCTACTCAGTCTCGGTAGCAGCAGCTATTTCACTTGCCAAGTTTTCAACCAGGCTGTACACCTCTGCTGGAGGATTTGAGGCCAGACACGTTTCGACTTCCGGGCGAGCCGCGTCGGCATCATCTAAGAAACGGAAAAAGACAATTCCCAAAAAGCAATGGGCATCGGCATACGTCGGATCGGTGATCGTTGCCTGTCGCAAAAGTAAAACACCCGACTCCAAGCGCTGTGCAGTGGCCTCGCTGTCTTCGCTTTGAGTCTGCACCGCTGAAAGAACGCTAAACCAACCAAAGTAAGTCAAAGCCTCGACATTGTCAGGCTCTACCGCGAGAACTTCGGCGTAGATATCCAATACCCGCGCCATATCGCTCATACCCAGCGATCGCGCCTGCACCAACAATGAACTGACGCTGCCATCGCCAAGACCTTCAGTCCCAATACCGCCGGTCATGACCTGGCCAGGCAGGCGATCGTTACTCCCGCGCACGAGAAGAATGCCCGAAAGCACCACAATGATCAACATGGCGAGGCCCCACACCACACCTCGAGACCTAACCGCATGGGACCGCACTGATTCTGATGTCAATTGGCGCAACACATCAGCAGTTCGAGCGGTGTAAGAATCTTTCAGGGTGGTGTAGTCCGCTAAATCAATATCTCCGGCATCCCACTCGGCTTCTAGATCTCGTAGAGAATTGAGGAGAAAATCTCTCTCGATCTCAAGGCGAGCGCGCTCATCAGGATTGATCATCGGCATTCCCTGACGACGAAGGCGAACTGAACTCAGCCATAGCGCGCTCTACTAATTGGCGATCTTCATCATTGGCCGATCGATCTTCAACCATCTGCCACCGACGAAAAGCCAGTACGAGACCAACAATCGAAGTCAAAGCCGCGGCAATGGGCAAAGCCCAAATCAAAGATTCCAATCCTGATGAGCCTGGGGTCAACTGCAACTCTTCGCTGTATTTGTCATCAATAGCCTGCACAACCTCAGAGTCACTCAATTGTCCATCAGCTACTAAACGGGCAACCTCTTGACGAATCGCTTGTGATGCTGTTCCTCGCGATTCAGAAACACTTTCTCCGTCGCAAGTTGGACAGGCCAGTTGACGCGATATGGCCTCTACGCGCTCTTGTGGAGTCGATGGTCCAGCATCGCGTTGCGTTCCAATGATTAAAAGCAGCACTGCACTAAAAACTAAGAGCAGCCACGACGGCCAACTCTTGAGGCGACGATTCCACGTCTGTTTCATGATGCTGGAGCCCCGGAAAAAGACGCAATGGTGGAGCCCAATAGCTCGGCGGTCACTTGACCTACGAAACGTTCAACAACCACGCCCGTTGGACTAATCAGCCATGTTTCAGGAACTTTGGCAATACCAAAATCAACAGCAATGACGGCATCGTCGTCTTTGACAATGGGCCACCCACCTCCGTTATCGGAGAAAAATTCCCGGACTGCTCTTTCATTGTCATCATTGACAATGGTGTACAACTCCGCCCCTCCTCTACCCAGGCCTTGTTGCGCTTCATGGAATTTGACTAGCTCCGGGTGCTCACGTTTGCAGGGCACACAGGTGGAGTTGAAGAAGTTCAATACCACCCATGAACCTCGACGACGAGAGAGATCAAACGTTCCGTCGTCATAGGTGGGCGCCACAATTTC
>JBJOFA010000153.1:0-4512 GCA_046049015.1 Actinomycetota bacterium
TAGCCGCGGTCTTGAACTGTTTGGATGATGGAGGCCCATGTAGACGGTCGACCAATACCGAGTTCCTCAAGCTTCTTCACGATCGAGGCCTCGGTGTAGCGCGGTGGCGGAGATGTTTCGTGTCCCGAAGGATCGAAGCTCTCTACTCCAACACGCGAGCCCACTTCGAGAATCGGAAGTAGTGCCTCGGTTTCGCCCGCCTCTCCTTCGTCGTCGCGGGATTCCTCGTATACCCGGCGGTGGCCCTGAAAGGTGATGGTGGTCCCGCTGGCCGCAAAGGTGCAGTCCTGGCTCGGTTGGTCGGCGCCGGCAACGGCGGTCGCGCTCAGGCGAATGGAAACCGTGACTCCCCGGGCGTCAGGCATCTGGGAGGCCAGGGTGCGTTGCCAAATCAACCGATACAAAGCCAAATCTGGACCATTGAGTTGGCTGGCAACCTCTTCAGGGGATCGCAGGGGCAGAGTTGGGCGAATGGCCTCGTGAGCCTCTTGGGCGTTCTTAACTTTCTTGAGATACGTACGCGGAGAACTGGGCAGGTAGTCACCGCCGAACTCCTTTTGGATGTGCGAGCGCACCGCGGCCAGGGCTTCGTCGGCGAGCGTGATCGAGTCGGTACGCATATATGTAATGAATCCCCGCTCGTACAGACCCTGGGCGGTGCGCATGGTCTGTTGGGCCGAGAGCCGAAGTTTGCGCCCCGCTTCTTGCTGCAGGGTGCTGGTCATGAAAGGGGCCTTGGGCGACGACCGGTAGGGCTTGTCCTCGACCGAGGTGACCGTGATCGGCAGGTTCACCAGTCGTTCGACGAGCGACATGACGGCTGCTTCCTCCAGCACCAGCACATCGGATTTGGTCCGACCATCACTATCGAAGTCCTTGCCGGTGGCTACCCGTTGGTGATCGATCTCGAGCAGGTTCGCTTTGAACGATGGCTGGGTGTCCGTTACGAGGTCAAGCCCCCAATAGCCAGCCGACTTGAAGGCAATGCGCTCCCGCTCACGTTCCACGATGAGGCGAATGGTGGGGCTCTGCACTCGACCCGCAGACAGACCGCGATTCACTTTTCGCCACAGAACAGGTGACACTTCATAGCCGAACAGGCGATCGAGAATACGTCGAGTTTCGGCAGCGTCCACCAATCCGTAGTCCAGATCACGTGGACTGGCGAAAGCGTGATCAATGGCCGCTTTGGTGATTTCATGGAACACCACCCGGTGGACGGGAGTGCCGGGCTTGATAGCCGATTTCAGATTCTCGATGAGATGCCAGCTGATGGCCTCGCCTTCTCGGTCTTCGTCGGTTGCGAGATAGACGGCACTGGCGTTCTTGACTAGGCGTCGAAGGTCCTTGATGATCTTGGCGCCGCGCTCAGTGAGTTCGTAGGTGGGCTTGAAGTGGTTGTCAACATCGACCGCCAATCCCTTGGAAGGAAGGTCGGCGACATGTCCCACTGAAGCCTCCACTTCATAGTCGGAACCGAGAAATGAGGCAATGGTTTTGGCCTTGGCAGGCGACTCAACGATGACGAGGGGTTTTGACATATATATATAGCGCTACGGCATGGAGGGTAGCGTTGTCAAGCAAGGAGCCCGGAGAAGACCTGTGGATAGTGCTTGATATCGATTGTGACCGAACAGACTGAGCGCCATTTTTTGCTCTCAGGAAAAATCCCGTTCGAAACTTCATCGTCGCAGGTGAGAGGGAACATTCTGAACGTTGTGGGTCTGTTGTTGGTGAAAGTGGCGACTCGTTTCAAACGCCGACTCCTTGGCTGTGGAACACACCCCAAAATTTTTTTGTCAGCGGCGGCTTTTGATTGTCAGATCCGGACCTAATCGATGATGATCGCAGCACTACGGTCATGAGCGTGGATGAACTTCGTCGAGCTCTTGGATGGGATGCTCGTTGGGATGCTGTGTGGGCCGAAGCCTGCCACGAACACCATTGGAATATTGCTGAGCATCGGGGTCCCGGTCGGATTTCGCGTCTTGATCGAGGGTGGAGCACGGTCTGGTTTGGGCCGCCGAGTCTGGGCGGTGATGCACTGCGGATTCGCAATATCGGAGCCGAGGTGGCAGTAGGTGATTGGGTGGTTCCCTCTGCTGATCTGGAGCGTGTTGAGTACGTACTTCCCCGACGCAGTGCGTTTATCCGTCGGGCAAGTTTCGAGGGTCAACGAGCTGAATCTCACACCATTGCCGCCAATATCGATGTTGTATTCCTTCTGCACTCGTTGGTCTCGCCCCCAAATCAAAGGCGCCTCGAACGAGAGCTGGTTCTGGCCTTTGATAGCGGAGCGCGGCCGGTCTTAATTCTCACCAAATTGGATTTGATGGACGACCCCGAAGAGGTCACCCAGCGTGTGAATTCACTGGAAGCAGTAGCCCCCGGGGTGCCTTTACATGTGGTGAGTGGGGTTCGTCGAGACGGCCTTGAACACCTCTTGCAATACAGCCGGGACTATCGCACCGTGGCCCTTCTTGGGGCCAGTGGGGTGGGGAAAAGCACCATTGTGAACGCTCTCGTCGGGGGTGAGGTGCAGCCCACCGCAGCCGTGCGCTTAGGCGATCAACGAGGCCGGCACACCACCACGGCAGTGCAATTAGTGCCATTACCTTCCGAACCAGTTGGTGAAGCGGGCTGGCTCATTGATACCCCAGGCGTACGGGCGGTCAGTTTGTGGTCTAGTGGAACTGGTATCGAACGAGCCTTCGCCGATATTTTCTCACTTTCCGACTCATGTCGTTTTCGAGACTGCAAACACGAAGAGGAACCTGATTGCGCCGTGCGACAGGCGGTTGGCGCTGGAGAACTTGATGTGCGTCGTTTGGACAGTATGAAGCGCCTGGTTGCCGAAGAGGCATCCCTTGAAGATGAGCAAAAGGCTCGACTCAAAGTCGAAGACCGTCGAGGATTTCGGCGGAAAAAAAGTCCGAGTTAGAGTTCGCCCGCTGAAAGTTGGGTGAGAACTTCCTGGGCTCGCACTCGGACTTGTTCTAGATCTGACAGCTTGAAAGCAGCGCGCACCTGTTGAGCGACGCGAGCATTTCGTCCGAATCGTTCCTCATGACGGGCCATGAAGTCCCAATACAAAGTGGTGAAGGGGCAAGCGTCATCACCAACACGCTTTTTACGATCAAAGAAGCAACCCTTGCAATAGTCGCTCATCTTGTCGATGTAGGCCCCACCTGAGGCGTAGGGCTTGGTGGCCATCTGTCCGCCGTCGGCGAATTGCGACATCCCAATGACAT
This sequence comes from Actinomycetota bacterium, assembly GCA_046049015.1. Taxonomy (GTDB): domain Bacteria; phylum Actinomycetota; class Acidimicrobiia; order Acidimicrobiales; family Ilumatobacteraceae; genus Casp-actino8. The sequence continues at coordinate 3,252 of JBJOFA010000153.1, forward strand.
TGGGAACCATGACCCATTCGGCTCCATCAATGAAATTCGCCCACATCCATGAATTCAGTTGTTGGGGGTTCACGCCAGCGATCAAACACAGGTTGCCGATAATCATCAGCCGTTGAATGTGGTGGGCATAGGCCCGCGTATCAATATCTGCGAGTGTCTCTGAAAGGCAGCGCATTTTCGTCGTGGCCTGACCAGTGAAGACCGGTGGCAAATCACGTTGGGCTTCGAGAACATTCAGTCCTGCATACTCGGGCATCTTCAACCAGTACAAACCCCACACATATTCGCGCCACCCAATGACCTGGCGAATAAATCCTTCGGCTGAGGCAATTGACACCCGGCCTTGTTCATAGGCCAGTTGGACAGCGTCGCATACTTCACGCGGATGAAGAAGTCCGATGTTCATATAGGGCGACAAGAGAGAGTGGGCTAGATGCCAACTCTGGGTTGTCATTGCATCTTCATGGGGACCGAACTCAGGTAACACGCGTTCAATGAAATGCTCAAGTCGCTCTAAGGCTCCTTGGCGGGTGGTGGCCCACATTCCTTGTGGTAGTTGCCCCGTGCAATAGGGAGCGAGTTCGGCGATGACTTGGTGGTCGAGTTCGTCGAGTTCGTGCTGGAGGGGTTGTGGCCAATGTTCGGCGGCATCTTTAGGTGGAGGTTGGCGATTTTCAGAGTCGTAGTTCCACACTCCCGTCTCGGGTTCACCCTGAGAGTCCATGAGGTAGTTGAGTCGTCGTCGTTGCCAGCGATAGAAGTCTTCCATCTTTAATGTCTTGCGGCTCTGTAGCCATTCATCGCGCCAGATTGCAAAATCCTGATAGTGACAGAGAAATTGAGTGCTCGGCACGACTCGGCAACCGGATCGCTCAACCATCGCTGATGCCGACCAACTTGAAGGTTCGGTCACAACAACTTCACTTGGTTGGAAAGCTTGTCGATGTTCATGAAGACCAGCGGGCAGTGATTCAGCGGTGCGGTAGTCCACTTCGAAACCCTCAGCCCGCAACTCGGCGGCGAAACGCCGCATAGCGCAAATAACAAAATGGGCGCGTTGGATATGCCAGCGGCGAGATCGAAGTAGAGCCGTGCTTTCCACCATGAGAATCCGGTGAGAAGAAGGTGTAGCCCTAGTGAGAGCGGCTATCGACCGATTGATCTGATCTCCAAGAATCCAGATCGTGGCTTTTTCAGACACGATGGGCTCAACCAACACGGCCATCAAACGGCCTTCGTCAAATTTGGGGGCGCTCATGCG
>JBJOFA010000154.1:0-4488 GCA_046049015.1 Actinomycetota bacterium
GACGAGTCGCTATTCGCTCCCTTACCTTCTTGGCGTGGGCGTTGATCTTGTTTGGCGGCTGGTTCGCCAGACTTTGGTTTGCGTCGCGCCGCAGGACGGGGTCCTCCAACTCGGGTACCACCCGGCATCGTCACCGATGGAGAGATAGGGGGTGGTGCTGGTCGAGTATCGCCAATTTTTGGACGCGGCACCAAAGCCCGAGCAGCGGCCTCAACATCGGCTCGGCCTTCGGAGAGCCGCTCTGGTAACTCCACTTCAGTTGGGTTGGACTCCGGGGCAACACTTCGCCCCAGCGCAGCCACCGCTGAATCCGCGGAATCTTCAGTCCGAACTCCAGCGGCCCGAGATGCCGCGTTCTGAGAACTCCGGTTACGACCACCACGGGATCCGCGCCGACGTTTTTTTGGCCCGCTACCGGCGGGGCTTGCAGATTGTGCTCGAGACTCAGTTCCGCCGTCATGACCCGCTTCAGTGTTGCTATTCGCCGAGGGGCTATCTGGGGGACTAACTGGTTCCGGGAAATTTGTTTCCGGAAAGTTCGTTTCCGGGATGTTGTCATTCATTGTGAATCCTTTCTCACGCGCTCCCGATGGGGCACGCGGCGCGATCAGCCAGCACGTCAAGGCGCTGACCGTCCCGCTCAATCCATTGTTTGGTACGAAGCACCCGCCGCAAGTGATCCCAGGGATCAGCGCCGGGTACGAGAACTTCTACTAATTCCGTGGGCCGGATACCTCGTCCGACTGTGCTCAAAACAACTTCGACTGCCGTTGCCGAGTGGTCTACATCCCATTGCGATTTCAACTGATCGAGTTGCGTCGCCGAGGCCAGACGCAACTCAAGAATCGACGGTCGTACATCATCCAAATGCCGTTCGCCTTTGCGTTCACGTTCAAGCATGACGATGTCACTGGTATTGACCCGATCAATTTCAGCGGCAACATCGGCTGCGTCCACCATCATCAACCATGATGAAGCGACCACACCCTCTTGTAATGAAATCAGTTCGCTATCGGGAATCCAGACATCGTTGACTGCAATTCCTTCCGGCAGGGCGACCGAGAGTCGTTCACCCAGATCATCCAAAACATTTCCGAGTTGATCGGATTCGAGATCAAAGTTGGTGTTGAGAGTGATATCGAGTAGTTCGATCACCGACTCGGCGCCCGTGGGCAAGGCCAAGCCAAAAGCTAAACGCGGACGAGGAGTAAAACCTTCGGACATTGCCACTGGAACTTCAGCCTTACGCAATGTCCTCTCCCAAATATGGGCTAGATCTCGGTGCCCGGTAAAACGCACCTTGCCCAATTTGGAATAACTCAGTCGTACTTTGACGCTCATGTCGGATTCCCCACCGACATAGGTCGGATAAAGACCGGCACCGATCCACCACGCGACAAGTCTTGGCCAGTGCCCTGACTCCCGCCAGCCGGAGGAACAGCAGAGGCAACTACATGCTCCAAACCGTCCCCGGTGCACACGCCACAGTCATAACACGGCGTCCATCGACAGTCCTCCAGACCCGATTCGACCAGTGCCGCTCGCCAGTCCTGCCAGAGAAAGTCCTGATGCAACCCCGCTGAGAGGTGATGCCAAGGAAACACCTCGTTCTCATCACGGTGGCGAGTGACGAAATCTTCCGTCGATAACCCTTCAGCGGCCAAAGCATCCAACCAACGATCAAGTTCAAAGAACTCTGACCATTCCTGAAAGATGCCACCCGCTCGCCAAACGCGCTCGATAACCGGCCCTACCCGTCGATCACCGCGACTTGAAATTCCTTCAGCTAATGACGCCGCTGGATCGTGCCACTTGACATTGACGCCCTTGGCTTTACTGGCGGCTTCGCGCACGAGGCCGATCTTGCGTCGCAGCTCATTGACACTGTTTTGGCCGAACCACTGAAATGGCGTGTGGGCTTTGGGAACGAACCCGCCGACACTCACCGTGACACTGGCCTTTTTCGTATGTCGACGCCCTACTTCGACACATCCGGCTGCTAAATCCACAATGCCTCGAGTGTCTGCATCAGTTTCGGTTGGCAGACCGGTCAGAAAATACAACTTTGTCCGTGACCAGCCCGAGGAAAAGGCTGACTCAACAGCTCCGTACAGATCTTCCTCGGTGATCAATTTGTTAATCACCGTTCGCAATCGCCAGGTCCCCGCCTCTGGAGCAAAAGTCAACCCACTTCGGCGACCGCCGGCCACTTTGTCGGCCAAACCAACGGTGAAGGCGTCAACACGCAAAGAGGGAAGACTGATCGTCGGAGCCCCGCAGGCAGTCGGGTCGGGTACTAACGAGGACACCAGACCCTCGATACCGCTGAAATCAGCAGTTGATAGCGAGGTGAGACTGACTTCGTTGTAACCCGTGCGCTTCAAACCCTCAGTCACCATGGTGCGTACTTGTTCAACAGGTCGCTCACGCACCGGCCGAGTGATCATGCCCGCTTGGCAAAAACGACACCCACGAGTACATCCTCGAAAAATTTCTACGGCCAATCGATCATGAACGACTTCCGTCAGTGGCGCCAATGGTCGGCGCGGATAGTCCCAGGCTCCAAGGTCGGCGATTGTTCGCTTGGTCACGCGCTCGGGAACATCAGGGAATCGCGGGGTTACCGATTGCACTCGCCCACCGGCATATTGAACGTCGTACAAAGCGGGCACGTAAGCTCCCGGAATTCGAGAAATGGCCCTCAAGACCGACAGACGAGATCCCGGAGTTCGACCTGAGGCCTTCCATTCCCGCACCACTTCTGTGATCTCACCAATAATCTCTTCGCCCTCACCAAGGACGGCAACGTCGATGAAATCCGCTAACGGCTCGGGATTAAACGCGGCATGACCGCCAATGATGATCAACGGATGCGTTTCGGTCCGGCGGTCCCCGTGAATTGGGACTCCGGCCAAATCAACCATGTTCAACAGATTGGTGTACACCAACTCCGCGGAAAGATTGAAGGCCAAAATATCGAATTCATCAGCGGGCTTATGGGTTTCAAGTGAAAACAAAGGAATGCCGTGCTGACGCATTAGAGCATCGAGGTCCACCCAGGGCGCGTACGTACGCTCAGCGACGGCGTCGGGGCGCTCATTCAGAATCTCGTAGAGGATCTGCAGCCCTTGATTGGGCAATCCGACCTCGTACACATCGGGATAAGCCAGGAGCCAGGCCACCTTTTCCGGGCTGTGCCGGGGGTCGATAGCCCCATCCTCGCAACCGATATAGCGTGCTGGTTTGCGCACCTTCGCCAGGAGCGGTTCGAGCCGCGACCAGAGCGATGTCATGACCATGGAAGACTACCGCTGACCATCTCGTATTACAGTCTGATGACAGCCCCAACCTGTGGATAACTCTGCCGAATCCTCGAAATCATCGCATTCGACGCATATGGACGCTCTCTACCAGGCCAATCATGATGGCAAAGGCCACCAGTGACGAACCCCCGTAGCTGACAAAGGGCAAAGGAACTCCCGTAACCGGAACTATTCCCATGGTCATCCCAATGTTTTGGAATACGTGCCAGGAGACAACGCCAAAGATCCCCACGCACAGATAGGTCCCAAAGGCATCTCTGCTCATACGAGCGATTCGCCAGATCCGGAAAAGGAGAAGTCCAAAGAGTCCCAGAACCGTTCCGGCCCCAATCATGCCGAACTGTTCGGCAACTGCCGAAAAAATGAAGTCGCTCTGTTGAACGGGTACAAATTTTCCGTTGGTTAACGGGGCATCCAGGTACCCCTTGCCAAACCACCCGCCAGTTGAAACCGCTCGTTTGGCATACCGGACTTGAAAAACGAACTGTTGCAGATTTTCGTCGGTGGAATTTTGTTTAATGAAAGCTTCGATCCGCCGTAATTGGTAGCGGTCAACGATTCCCGCCCCCACCGCCGCGGCCACAGTGACAATAGTGAGTCCGGTCATCAATGCTAGATAACGTAATTTTGCTCCAGCCATCACGAAGATACATAAGGCTCCGATGATGAGCACGAAAGCTGAGCCAAGGTCAGGCTGAATGATGATCAGCACCGTGGGGATGCCCAAGATGATCATGCCGCGCACGAACTGGGTGTAATCCAATACCTCATCGCGAGTCTCACTCACAAAGGCCGCTAGGGCGAGGAGCACTGCGGGCTTGGCAAACTCTGCCGGCTGGAAAGAAAAGAGTCCGAAGTTAAATGACAGGCGTGCTCCACCACGAATGGCACCAACTGAAAGCACTAGAAGAAGGGCCACCAAAACGCAGCCGTATAAGAAAAAGGCTCTCTCCTTTAGCAACGTGTAGTCAAAGGTCATAACGGCAATTAGTACTACTGAAGACACCACCAAATAAATGACTTGGCGAACTGTGAACCAGTAGGGATCGCCTTCAACTTTCCAAAAGGTGGCACTGTAGATAGCGAAGACTCCAATAATGGTCAATATGACCATCGGTACAAGCAACGTCCAATCAATGTTGCGGCGAGGATCGCCCAAACTCGA
>JBJOFA010000155.1:0-4968 GCA_046049015.1 Actinomycetota bacterium
TCACGATCATCGACGACCGCACGGGCAAGAAGGTCACCGTTCCAATTACCGGCGGAGTCATTCCCTCCTCGGCCATACGAGAGTTAGACCCCAATCTCTTCGTTTACGATCCGGCTTTTCTCAGCACGGCGGCATGTCGATCCTCCATTACCTATCTCGACGGCGACAATGGGGTCCTGAGATATCGCGGCTATCCGATCGAACAGCTAGCGGAGAAAAGCACCTTTCTCGAAGTGGCCTATCTCCTTTTGAATGGCGAACTCCCCACTCAAGCCCAGTCAGCTCAGTGGAACCACGACGTCATCCACCACACATTCATTCACGAAAATATGCGTAAGCGATTCGTCGATGGCTTCCATTACGACGCTCACCCCATGGGCATGTTCACCTCGGCAGTTGCTGCTCTTGGAACGTTTTACAATGACGCCAAGGACATCGACAATAAGGAAAGTCGCGATAAACAAATTCTTCGGCTGATTGCCAAGATGCCCACCCTGGCCTCGATGTGTCACCGATTTTCAGTTGGGCTGCCCTTTGTCTATCCCGATAACGATCTTTCCTTCCCCGCCAACTTTTTGAACATGATGTGGAAAATTGGTGGATACGAAGTTCATCCCGTTTTGGAGCGGGCCATGGACATTCTCTTTATTCTTCACGCCGATCACGAACAGAACTGCGGCACCACCGCTATGCGCGTGGTCGGATCCAGCCAGGCTGATCCATATTCGGCCTGCTCGGCGGCGGCCGCTGCTCTTTACGGTCCGCTTCACGGCGGAGCCAACGAGGCCGTTGTTCGCATGCTCGAAGAAATCGGATCACTGGACAATGTTCCCGCCTTTATCGAATCCGTGAAGGCTGGTCAGGGCCGGCTCATGGGCTTTGGCCACCGGGTCTACAAGAACTACGACCCTCGAGCCAAAATCATCAAGCAAGTGGCCTATGACGTTTTTGAAGTGACCGGGAAAAACCCACTCCTCGATATCGCCTTGAAGCTCGAGGAAGTCGCTCTCAGCGATGAATACTTCATCGGTCGCAAGTTGTACCCAAATGTGGACTTCTACTCCGGTCTGATTTACCAAGCCATGGGTTTCCCAGTTGAGATGTTTACCGTGCTTTTCGCCATTCCCCGAACTGCTGGTTGGTTGGCGCATTGGCAGGAACTCTTGGGCGATAAGGAACAAAAGATCAGTCGACCTCGACAGTGGTACACGGGTGTTGAAGCTCGCGACTACGTAGCAATAAACGCACGTTGAGGTGATATCCGAGACCGATCCGCAGGCGCCTCGCCACGAAATTTTGGATCGGCTTCAACCACCGCGATCTCTCGGCGCATTAGTTGGTCTCCTGGTTGGCCTACTGGCCGTAGCCACATCATCAGTCTTTGCATCACTGGGAGACGCCGTCACCCCGGTGCGCTCAGTTGGGAATTCAGTGATCGATCGAGCTCCCCTCTGGCTCAAGGATTTGGCTATTGCTTTGTTTGGCACCGCCAATAAGACCGCACTTCAGATCGGCATCGTCTTTGTGGTGGTGATTGTGGCTCTGATCTTGGGAGCCTCCAGTATCTCTCGGCCAACTCCTTTGTTGAGCGGTATCGCACTGGCGTCATTTCTTGCGGCGCTCTCTGCACTGGAGGGACCATCGATACAAGTAATGGCCATTGTCGCTCCTCTACTCGGAGGTCTCCTCGGTGCGACAACGGCAGCACTTTTACTGCGGACTCTTGGATCGCAGTGGCCAAAGTGGTGGTGGCAGCGCAACACCCCGGGTCCGTCACAAGTGCCACTCGGTTGGGATCGACGGCGTTTTATGCGCACCGCCGGTGTCGTGGGCGGAGTCACTGTGATTGCCAGTAGCGCCGCCATTGACACTGACCGACGACGCACTCGGCAAATCGTGGCCCAGATACCGGACGGGCTGCCACCGGTAAATGCCGCTGAACGCGCCGACCCGGCCCCACCAGTACTGGTTGACGAGCCGGAATACATCACTCCGACCGACAGCTTCTACCGAATTGATACTGCCCTTTCGTTTCCATCAGTCGATCTCGATACGTGGTCCGTGCGCATCTTCGGCCTCGTTGATCGTGAAATCGAACTCTCTTATGACGATCTCCTGCGTCGCCCGCAGATCGAACGCACTATCACTATTTGTTGTGTGTCCAACGAGGTGGGCGGGCCTTATATCGGCAATGCAGTTTGGCAAGGAGTCGCACTTGCTGATGTTTTACGCGAAGCGGGAGTGCAAGATTCTGCCGAGCAAATTTTCAGCCGCAGTATTGACGGTTGGACTTGTGGTTTCCCTGTCGATGCGGCCCTGGATGGTCGTGACGCCCTCATTGCCATCGGGATGAACGGCGCGCCTTTGCCCATTCGACACGGCTTCCCGGCTCGCCTCATCGTGCCGGGTCTCTACGGATATGTTTCAGCCACCAAGTGGCTGAGTGATATTGAACTCAATCGTTGGGATGATGAGCGGGGATTTTGGATTCCTCGAGGATGGGCTCGAGATGCTCCGATAAAAACTCACTCCCGTATCGATGTCCCCCGATCACGCCAAAGTGTTTCTGCTGGAATGGTGGTGCTTGCCGGTGTGGCTTGGGCGCCGGGGACCGGAGTGGCCAAAGTTGAAGTTCGCGTCGACAACGGTGAATGGGTGACGGCGCAACTCAGCGACGATGTCACCGATGATGCCTGGCGCATCTGGCATTTGAATTGGGAAGCTGAGACTGGCACCTACACCGTGCAAGTGCGAGCCACCGATAAGAGTGGCTACACCCAAACTGAAGTTGTGAATCCGGTTGCCCCCGATGGCGCAACCGGCTGGCATACCCGCCGCATCAAGGTGACGTGATTTCGATCCGACAACGGTTCGTATCCAGTTGCCACTTCTGGTCTGAGCTCAAGAACCGACATCCTGTGGCGTTCATTTGCATCACTACGTCTCGATAAATCTCTCGAAGTAGTGGAATCAAACTTTGTCGGGCCAAGGCGGAGGCAATGGTGCGATCCAAATGAACGCCGTCGGGTCGTTCCAGACGCCCGGCATCAGAATTTGGATCACTAAGGAATTGACTAAAAGGCAAGAGACGCACCGACTCCCATGATCGATCAAATTCAGAAATGATTTCATTCCAAGCGGTCACTGCCGATAATTCATCACCGAGCACCGTGTCACTTTGCCGGGTCACTGGTGCATCGAAAACAATCATGGGAACACCGAACTCGGCCAGGATGGATTGCGCCTCCTCCATCCACTGCACCAGAGCACTTCGGTAAGCGGTACTACCTACTTCGATAATCGGTGATGAGTCCCGAGGCACGTAGTCCCATTGGTTAGCTACGCCACCCACAATCACCACGGCATCGACGTTAAAGGCGTATTGACGCAAGACTTTTAAATTGTCCGGACAGTAAGTGGCATCTTGCGCAGAACCAGGACGGTCATCGACGCGAGCCGCTGGCAACAAAGGACACCCGATAACTCCGGCGCTGATCACCCCTAGATTCGGATCAGCAGCATCAGCGAAAGCTCGTGCCACATTTTCCGCCGTCGAGTCGCCCAAGACCACGACCCGCAATGGTTGATTCTGGTTCTCGCCACCAGTATCTCCGGGAGCGGTGGTTATCGGGGCCACGGTGGTGAGCACCTCTTGATTGATTTCTACCACTGCTCGGTACGGACTGAGAAGCACGAGTGGGCCAAGTACTGATGCCACTAAGGCCACGGCTGTAACGGATCGAGTTGACACCGGCGATGTCAAGATACGTCGGCGTCGAATAGGAGTCTCGAGAGCCCCATAGCTCACGGCAGTGACCAGTGATGTCGCTAACAGGCGCACCACGAAAAGAGCCACCCCATCAAGGTCAGTTCGCTCCGGTGTTAACCATACAAATATCGGCCAGTGATACAGATACAGGCCATAGCTGACCCGACCAATAATCACCAAGGGACCAAGGCTGAGCAGACTTCGTAAAGGACCAGGTTGTATTGATCCATAAACCAGGACCACCGAGAGGATGGAAAAGCCACCGAGTGCGCCGGAGTACACCCAAGGCGATCCAGTCGTCGTGAGCAAGGCAACGGTTATGACGGCAATGAAAGCAACTAGTGGAAACCAACTGGACAATGACCAATACCGAGAACTCATCTCACTACCGCTCGTCCGATCCTGCTGGTCGGAATTCCTTAACGTTGCGGGCCACACACAGGCCAATAGGGCCCCTATCAGCAACTCGGCCGCTCGAGAATCAGTGCCGTAATACAGTCGGTCGCCCTCGACCAAGAAAATCGAGATCACCATGCTGGCAACGATTCCGAGTGCCATGATCAGGGCCAAACCACGTCGGCGCAACCCGAGAGCTACCCCAACCATCACCACGACTGGTACCACGATGTACATCTGCGCTTCGATGGACAACGACCACAAGTGAAGCAAAGGACTCTTGGAAGAGAACAGTTCCTCATAGGACGCTGAGATACAGCACCGCGGATATGGCATCTCCGCGAATACGCGACTCTTCAACTGCAGTACTCAACAACGGCGTGAAAAGAACAACGGCACCAATCGCAGCCAGCGAAGCCGGCAGCAAACGTCGCAGCCGACGACCCCAAAAAGAGAAGAAATCGATGCGGTTCTTCTCTTCAACTTCCGCTAAAAGCAACGTCGTGATCAGATAGCCGGACAGCGTGAAAAAGACTGACACTCCGAGAAAGCCGCCCTCTAACCAACCAAGACCTGAGTGAAAGAGAAGGACCATCACCACTGCCACTCCCCGTAGGCCATCGAGACCGGGGTGGTATTTGGGTGCTGGCCCCATGTGGTTAAACGCCAAAGTTGGCAATGTCAATAAGGATCTTGCCAGTATTGCGATTCTCACCCATGGCCCGATGAGCGTCAGCGATATTTTCTAAGGGATAGCGGCTATCGATCACTGGCCGCAAAACCCCCGACGCAACCAATGGCAG
>JBJOFA010000156.1:0-4439 GCA_046049015.1 Actinomycetota bacterium
TGGGCCAAGGAACGATGCTCGCCCTCAAGATCTCGCAGAATTTCATCGATGTTTGGAATCAACACAGACGACATCATCACATGATGTCAGGCCAATCTGGCCACGACTGGAAGATTGTCGCCACCGAGCGGACTACTTCCAAGGGGATAAGAACCCGGAAAAATGAAACGAGCGGGGGCGAACCCCCGCTCGTTCAGTTCCAATCTCGATTGAAATCGAGACGAAAAATTACTACTTGGCTGCTGCCTTTTTACGACGAGCAGGTGCCTTCTTAGCTGCTGCCTTTTTCTTGGCTGGAGCCTTCTTAGCTGCTGCCTTCTTACGGGCTGGAGCCTTCTTAGCTGCTGCCTTCTTACGGGCCGGAGCCTTCTTAGCAGCTGCCTTTTTCTTGGCCGGAGCCTTCTTAGCTGCTGCTTTCTTCTTGGCTGGAGCCTTCTTAGCTGCTGCCTTCTTACGGGCTGGAGCCTTCTTAGCTGCTGCCTTTTTCTTGGCCGGAGCCCTCTTCTTTGCTGCCATGGGATGATCCCTTTCTTGTTTTTCTTACTTGGATGGATTGAGAGTTGCCTTGAGAGCCGAGCTCGCAGTGAACTTCATTTGAAGTGAAGCTGGCGACTGCATCGTGGCGCCGGTTTGCGGGTTACGCACGGTCCGGGCGGCACGCAAACGAGTAGCGAACGAGCCAAAACCCGGCCACGCCACTTTCTCGCCATTCTTGGTCGCACTTACGAGGTGATCGAAGAAGGCGCCAAGCGTACGCTCGGCATCTGCTTTGCTCACATCAGCACTCTTGGCCACTGCGTCAATCAACTCTGCTTTGGTCATGATCTCAATTCCTCACTCAGTTCGCGGTTGGAACCGTTTACATTTGAATAGGCGGAAATAGCCATAACAAGCATTGATTTCGTTGCAAATGCAACAACTGGTGGACGATTGAGACGGCGGTCACTCAATTCCGGACGGTCGAGATCATTTTTTGACCCAACTCCTAGGACGCTCCCCGCCGAACTCGAAGGAAGTTTGCCACGAAAATCAAAGTTGCTGGTGGATACTGGGCGACCGGTCGCGCAACACGATGTTCACAAAAAGTTTGCTCGGTAATCCACCAACCGTTGATCGATGTCGGCGAAACTTTCTGTTGAGTTCAGTCCGATTTCTTCAGGACTGAACTCAACACAATCCATTCACCCAGTCCGTTATGAGGACGAAAGGCCTGGTAGCGGGCAATAATTGAACAAGGGGTCGCAGTGACAAAACTGCCTATCGCCACACCCACTGAGTCAGAGAGTGCAAGCTTCCGCACTCGCACCGTGTCATCAGCAGATCCGATTCCCCATCTCGTTCAGCAGGCTGAAGACTCCTCTTTTGCCAGCCCTAGCAGTGGTCCTCGCATTGTTCTCGACACCTCGGTACTTATTGCCGACCCCAATTGTCTGATGGCATATCCGAACTGCGACATCGTCATTCCCCTCACGGTGATCGAGGAACTCGATGGGCTAAAAACTCGACCCGATGACGTCGGTCGTGCCGCCCGATCGGCATTGAGGGGCCTCGAGGAGATTCGAATCCGCTCCGGAGGCTCCTTGGCCGAACCCGTCTTGATCGCCCCGGCAACCCTCGAAACCGGAGCCACTGAGGCTGTCGACCGCGCCACCGTGCACATCGAACTCAACGGTATTCAGCGACACTTACTTCGGGAACATGGTCTCGACGTCGATAAACCGGACAATCGAATCATCGGTGCGGCACTTGGTCAATCTCACTTGGCGCCAACCACGATGGTTTCCAACGATGCAGCCCTGCGTCTGAAGGCCGCCCACCTTGGCTTGGCCGCCCATGAGCACCACCTCAGCGGTCGCCCGTCAGCCGAGCGTCCCCTTGGTTGGACCACCATCGACTGCACTTCGGAGATCGTCGATGAGATCTATGAACTATCGAGCATGGCAAAGTCGAGGATTCCCAGTGCCGGTTCGCTAGTCAATAATTCGTTTGCCGTCTTACGGTCCGGATCGCAATCAGCGCTCAGTCGATGTATCGACGACGAGCTTCAGATTTTGAATTCATCCTCGCCAGAAGCTTGGGGGCTACGCGCCCGTTCGAAAGAGCAACGTTTCGCACTCGAACTACTTCTTGATCCCGAAGTCAGTGTCGTAGCCCTCGATGGTCGTGCCGGTACCGGCAAAACCGTTTTGGCAATTGCCGCCGGATTAGACCAAGTAGTTGAACAACGCCGCTATGAGAAATTGGCGGTCTATCGACCACTCGTTCCGGTTGGTCGCGCTGACGTGGGCTTCCTGCCTGGAGGCTTGGACGAGAAATTGGACCCCTGGATGTCGGCGATTCACGATGCCATCGTGGCCCTCACCGATCAGCGTTCAAATCGCGAAGCACGAACCATGATCGACGAGCTCATTGCTCGGAACCAGCTGTCGTTGGAGTCGGTCACGTTCTTACGGGGCCGATCACTTCATCGTCAACTCGTTGTGGTTGACGAAGCACAAAACTTGGAGCCAACAACCCTGAAAACAATCCTGACCCGCATTGGGGAAGGCACCAAAGTGGTCTTCACCGGCGACACCAGCCAGATCGATGCCCCATTTCTCGGGGAATCCAACAACGCCTTGGCGGTGCTCATCAACGCCTTTCGCGGTCAGCATTGCTTCGGACACATAACTATGACCGCCTGTGAACGGAGCGAAGTGGCCTCTCTGGCCGCCGAACTGCTCTGACGGTCCACCTAGGCCCCGGACGACCCGAAATATTTCCTGAAATCACTTGACCTAGCCCTAAGATGATTTTAGTGTTAAATAACAAGTCGTCCTGAAAGGCGCTCCTATGACCGTGATCGATACTCCCCCGCACTCTCGGAATTCGGAACTCGAGGCTGCCATCACCAGCGTCGCCAATGATTTGCTGAGCAGTTCACTGGATTGGATGGATCGAGCCGTCTGTAAGGGTCGGACCCATCTGTTCTTCCCACCTAAGGCCGAACGCCCCCAGGCTCGGGTACGCCGCGAGGCCCATGCGAGACGTTTGTGTCTATCCTGCCCGGTGCAAGCCGAATGCCAAGTTTTTGCCCGATCAAATCGGGAATACGGTTATTGGGGTGGCGAGTCCGAAGAGGAGCGCCATCTGGCAGGTTTCACCGTGGCAGCCCCAATCGGCGTGCGCTCACGAACCATGCGTCAAGCCAGTTGAGAAGCTCGGTAGCGGGCAATAACTGATCGCGCCGCATTCCGACCGAGGTCTTGCCATTGCTGGGGCTCAATCACCTCAGCGTGAGATCCGAGTCGCAATAGCAACCGTTGTAGCCAGTGCTCGTTCGAGACCAAAATCCGAACGGTCTGGAAGGTCGAACCGGAGTTGACGTCAGTTCCCATAGAAATATGCGGGTAGCGCTCCAACATCCAGAGCCACGTCGACTCGATGCGAAGAGTCACAAGGCGGGCGTCTTCCGAAGTAGCGAACCACTGTCCTCTTTGTCCCAGCGACACTTTTTGAATATCTCCAGTGAGGGCTAGCGATTCCATCCTGTCAACCCGAAAAGTGCGCTCTGCCGAAGCGCCTAGGTCGTAGGCCCGCAAATACCAATGATCTTGCTCCCGGAAAGTCTCCACTGGTACGGCTCGTCGAGTCTGCAGATCTCCGATCGATACCGACCAATAGGCAAACGTCACTACTTCTGATTTGGCCGCGGCTTCGGTCAAAGTTTCAAGAAGCGCCGGGGCATCAATTTCCACCGCAACGGTCGCCTCAACCTGTAAACCCGTAGCGGCCACAACTTTCTCAACTGCTCGGGCCAGCGCACCGTTTCGATCTGATCCCGGAATCTGTAGAGCCAAAGTGGCTGAAGCCACCAAAGTGAAAGCTTCAGGCACGGTCAAACGCAACGGTCGCTCGAAGTATTTCGGTACACCGACATGAACCTCGTCTTCATCTACCCAGAGATCAATGAGGTCAAGGGGATCCTGCGAAATCCCGCATAGCGAAGCCAAAGTCAACTCGGCCACCAATTCCTTGACGGACAAACCAAAATGATCAGCCATTTCCTGAGTAGACACCGAACCGCGTTCCATCAGCCACGGCAACATCACCAAGAGGCGGCGTAATCGAAGATTGACCGGCCGTGGACCGCGTTTCGAGGCTGGGGACGGCGTCGCCGATTTGGAATCAACCATGGTGGGCCTCTTGAGCCAATTCCTCGACCCATTCGATGACATATTGCCGCAATGCCGGAGGCTCAATTACTTCAGCGCGATCCATGAAACCTAAGAGCCAATGAGTAAAGGCCACGACATTCGAACATGGCACGCTGACATCAACTGCTCCATCGTCATATCGGCGGAGTACGGACTCTTCTCCGAGTTGGGCCCGTACGGCACGAGATTCAGTCTCGTCAAAATGCACTACGGCTCGATCCGAACCCACATCGACCGATCCTG
>JBJOFA010000157.1:0-4370 GCA_046049015.1 Actinomycetota bacterium
CTGCGCCGAGCAGAGAAAAGAGGAAAGTCACTCCCACCCTCTCTTCAAGCGGCACTAGAGTCAGTCGTGTCGGATTCAACTGCGAAGATGAATGGTTTATAGAGCAACCATTTAAGGTGGCAAATTGCCTGACCCAGCGAATGCACAAAGGCATAAACACAACCGTTGACGAAGGGCAGACGCCTGTTTTGCAGCCCATAGCCTTTAACGCTCGACAGGACCCGGATTCATGGGAAGGGCGAACAGGCCCACTAGATACGGACGGATCGACGCAAGCGGTGGCGCAACCAACAACCCAGTACGGCGCTATAGCCGGTTCTTTGACTGCTCGCCACGATTCAAGCCCCTGCGCTGATCGAGGGGCTAATGTTATCGCGCAACCGATCGCCGCTTTTAAAGGCGGCCAAGGTTCTGGCGCGGGTGGCATTGGTTATAGCGAACACGTTGCGCCGACCTTACCGGCAGCAGATGGTGGCAATAGAACCCCGACACTGATGAATGGCATGGCCGTTCGCCGCCTAACCCCAGTCGAATGCGAGAGGCTCCAAGGCTTCCCTGACAACTACACCAACATTCCTTGGCGTAAGAAGGAAGAAGCCCCAGACGGACCAAGGTACAAAGCTCTTGGAAACTCCATGGCCGTTCCTTGTATGCAGTGGATCGGTGACGGGATAAGCCACGTCACCGAGCGTATTTAATCACTTCCCGTACCGCACACCCGATGACGGTTTGGCTTCAATAGGAAGTCCTGCCGTCCACTCGGGGGCGTCAAGAACGTACTTCAGCAATTCTTCTTCGGTGGTGTTCTGCGCGATGATTTCATCGTGGACATGGCCGACCACTTCGATCCCGGCATGACAGGCGTTGACGATAGCGGTGCGGAGGATACACGCCGCAGTCGCCTGTGTGCCGTTCTCAAGTAGTAGCCCCGGTGTCAGTGGCCTACGTGGCCACGGCTGACCCGCTTTGGCTTTCCCGCCGCCCCACACGACCGTGAGGCCGAGAACTTCATCGCCCCAAGGGGTTTTAACCAGTTCCATCTTTGGCGCCAGATAGGCCAACAGACGCCCACTGGGGAGGCGACACCAGAGCCATGTCTGACCGTCATACCCATAAGCCAGTCTCCCGGCCTCGAACCATGCACCAGGGTGATAGTACGCGAGCTTCGCCGCTTGAATCAGATCCGAACCGAAAGGGACGGCCCAACTGTTCACAGAACGCCAGGCATCGCGCAAGACTTCAGCGCGGTCTTTGGTCATGGTCATCTTGAACATTTTGGCCATCGACAGTAGCGCACCGGCTCCTCCAAGGAAACCTAGGGCCAACTCCTGCACCTTGCCACTCTGTCTCTGCTCGTCCGTAACGTCCTCATAGGCCACGTTGAACAGAGACGCCGCGTTGACTTTGTAGGGATCTTTGCCGGATCGAAAGACATCCAGCTTTTTCTCTCCGGCGGGACTATTTGCAAGCCAAGGTGCGACCCGGCCTTCGATATTGGAGTAATCGGCCCACACAAGGCCATCAGGGTGGGATATGACGGCCCGGATGAGCTTGGCGAGGTGTTCGCTCGGGTGGTTGATCTCTGCGCCCTCAAGCACCTGTAAAATGGCTGTCTCAGGATCTTTGTGGCCATCGCGCTTGAGGTTATGCACTTGAACGCCTTGGGATGAATTGGACACGATGCGGCCATTGACTGCATACCGATGGCGGGGTCCGCAATTAACGATGTCGTAAGTTTTGACCAATGAAGAGGCCATAGTGTTTTCCTTTCTTTCTGTTGATGATTTCGTCGTCGGTTAATCCTCTGGCAACAAATTGCCGTAGGGACTCCCATGAATAGTCCGGGCGTAACTTGGCAAGATGCGAAAGGCGATGAAAGTTTGCGCCGGTCTTTGGTATAGGTCTTTGATTTACCCGTTGGGTGGTGCTATCAGCCCATCTCAAATTGTTTGGGGCGTATCCTGCGTCATTGTTTATGCGGTCAATAGACATCCCGGCGGGACGAGGACCGAGATTTTCTAGCACCCACCTAGTAGCATCTTCAGGGGACGCAAAATCAAACGTGATACCGCGTCCACCGTAGTTTGCGTAGTCCGCTTTCCGTAAATTTGTGCATCGAGACTTGGCCCCGCGCATAATCACTAGCACATCTTTTTCCTCGGGAGTGCGCCAGATACGCTTGCGTTCTATGCACTTCTGTCGAGCCGTAGTCATGCCGGTATAGGCGCAAGAGCGACACGCCAAAACACCGTCATGCACAATCTGGCTGACCATGCGCGGAGCCGTGTGGCCGCATTCACACCGAAGCAGAATCCTCGACCGCTTGGTAATCGCTGTCGGACATTCCTGATCGACCAAGCTGAATTTTGTCCGGGTCAGGCATTCCAGAAACTTGGAGCGCATAGCCTCGTTGACTTGCTTCCTCCAAAGTGACCTTTCCATGTGTTTGCGTGTAGACCTTGTGGTCTGGGGTTGCTGTGATTCCGTCATAGGTCATGACCTCTTTGTATCCTGAGAAAACCAATCCTTCATGCTCGACAAAGGCTTCACCATCCCAAACAAGATCCGGTAATTCGAGATCCTGTATTGGTAGATTTAGCACTTCTCCAAATCGTAGCACAAAAATTGTTTCATTTTCCGCGATACAAAAACGTCCAGTCTGACCCCCTCCTGCGTACATGAACGCGCCGTATAAGCGGCCATCCATCGAACGATTGGTAAAGGCTTCGTATTTTGAGATCGTTGCTCCACCCGCCTCCTCGACGGCCATGACGAACTCACGAACGTCCGGGTCAAGGTCATCACAGAGGAGGAGTTCTTCCCGAAGCGGTTTCCCAAACTTGATCTTGCCCTCTTCGCGGAGGATGGCATCCTGGGCATCCGTCAGCCGGAGCGATAGCCACGCATCGCGAGTCTTGCGCTTGCGGGCATCAACCACGGCGCCTTGCGTACTGGCGACGATTCGCGCATCGGATTCAAGCCGGATGGAGTCGCCGTATTTGGTGGCCGCTCGGGTGAGATTGACATCGATGGGAAGACCACGGTCGTTAATTTCCTCATTGACCCAGAAGACTTCCCACTCTTCATCCGTCAATTCCCGCAAGCACTGGCCGAGCATCCGCTCGACTTCTACGTCCGTGGCGCAGTATTCGACGAGCAGCGCCAGATCATCGGGTGGACTGTCGGGATTGAAGCCGGGGAGGGAATACGCGGTCAATAGCCGCTTGCCCTCGGGCATCTTCTGAATGGGTAGCCCCAGACACCTCGCGGCATCAGCCAAGGTCTTTGGGAGGCCATGCACTCGGGCTTGGGCGGCGGTGCATTTCCACTGGCGTAGGGTGGGGTTCGGGATTCCGTCGAAGTCTTGGGTGAGGATGTACGCCCACACGAGGCGTTCGAACTGTGCGTTGAACGCATGGAGATCAAAGCCGTTTCGGATGTGGTCCTTGATCCGCTCGGGGAATGCCTGATCGGGCAACCAAACCTCGGCGGGTTCATCGTTGAACGCATACCCCATCATCAGGATCTCGGTGTCGAGCGATGAGGCGTAGTTGTAAATTCCGGCAGTCTTGAGGTCGATCTGACTGCGTGTTTCAAAGTCGATTGATAGCTTGTCCATAATGCGCTCCGCGAGTTGGACGTAAAAAAGCCGGTGTCTCAGGAGGCCAAGACACCGGCAAATAGGGATATCCCTACAAAGGAAGGCGGCCTATGTGTTTAAGTGAGGCGTTTCCATCGGTTATCGTGTCCCACCAAATTAAGGATGATCCTTCATGCTGTGCTATTTGAAGCACAACTTGGTCATCACAAATTTCACAAACAAACAATACGGATATTCCCTGTCGACGTTCGGATGGATTACCAACAGGTAAATAACCATCGTGCAGAGCAGAATAGCTCATGTCATTGTGGGAAACCGCTATTGTTTTAGTGGGCCCGTCTTCTTTAGTTCTGTTGTGGATAAACACCGTGTGGTGGTGTAAATGTGGATTGCCACATGAGGGACAATTCAGCACTTCATCATTACTTAAAACTACTGAAATGCCGGTCATGATTACACCGTCCGGCGACGACGAACCGGTTCCTGAACGACCTCTTCCTCTTCGAAGTCATCGTCGGGCTCATTGCCGATCATGGCCTGACCTTCACGGACACCATTGATATCAGCCCAGTCGATGATGCTGAACACCGGCGTGTTAATCAGTCGACCGTGAGTCTTGTGGGTGTAGCTCGATGAAGACAGAAGAACCACCGGATACAGGAAGATTTCCTGCCCGGCTTGGGCGCGGAGAATCACCTGTTTGATGATAGCGTCGACACCATTACGGCCACCGAGGCTGTTGGTTTCAAAGATGAACTCACCACTGCCA
>JBJOFA010000158.1:0-4367 GCA_046049015.1 Actinomycetota bacterium
TACCAAAGCGACGTGTTGGCGGTGATGATGCCGTGAGTTTCGGTCATGCCATAACCAGTCGTCGGCGTTCCCGTTTCGAGTTCCTTGTCGATCTTTTCGACCAAGTCCGGCTGTACCGCTGCGCCGCCGCCGCTGATAGCCGCTAGCGATGAAGTATCCCTGGTCTTCCAATCGGGGTGCAAAAGTAATTCGCGCCCCATGGTGGGAACCCCCGAGAAGTTCGTGCATTTCTCGCGCTCAATAAGCTCGAGGGCGCGACCCGGATCCCATTTGTACATAAGAACCACGGTTCCGCCGACGAAAGTCGCCGGGTGCAAAATGCAGTTGCACGCCGTCACATGGAACAGCGGTGTCGGTGCCATGAAAACCGGCGGTAGCGGCGCAGGCGCCGGTGGTGCGGAGGCCAGATCGCCAGCAGCAACAGCTTTGGCAATTCCCGACGAAGCTGCGGTGGTCATGGCTGCGATGTTCATCACGTTCACTACCGAGCCACGGTGATGTAGCTGTGCACCTTTCGGGAAACCTGTGGTACCCGAGGTGTAAAAGATGGTGGCATCGTCATCTGGGTCGATTTCAGCGGGCGGAAGAACACCAGGGTCGGCCTTAGCCATGATGTCGGTCCAACGAACACCACCCGGTGGTAGATCGCGATCGCTTCGAACCGAGATCACGTGAATGTCGCGCTTGGTTGGAACCTGGTTGTAGCGATCCAGGCGTTCGTCATCGACGATCAAGACCTTGGGCTCGCTATCGCCGAGAGCAAAGTCCATCTCAACGGGGGTCCACCAGGCGTTCATACCCACACAGGCCACACCGAGTGACACACAGGCCCAATACGTGACAACCCATTCGGGATAGTTACGGGTGGAGATAGCGACGCGATCACCACGTTTGATACCCATGTCGACGAAATATTGAGCGAGCTTGCGCACCTGGGCGTGAATCTCGGCGTAGGTGTACGACTCGTCTTCGTAGACGAGGTACTTCTTGTCACCGTGCACCGCAGTCATCTCCCAGAAAACGCGCATATTGGGAGGGGAAGCGGCGAAAGTCTTGAGTTGTTGACCTCGCACTTCGATGGTGGTAACTGCGAACGGCGAGCCGGGACCTTCGAGTTCTTGACGGGCGGAGATGTAGTGGTTGATCACGTTTCCTATCGTGGCCTAAAACTAGGCATCTTCACAACGTGAAACCCCCCTATTTCAACCACCTTGGGCGCGAAAGGGTGCCAAGTCGCGTCGATTTCATCCCCAGTGGAACGTTCCAACGATGTTTCGCGAGGACAACAGCAAGAAATAGAAAGAGCAGGAAACTGCCGAGGGACATGCCATGTTGTACGTGCAGACCTCCGCCGAAGGGCCTCGACGGCGCGGTGTTGATAATCAGCGACTGACCACCTTGCCCAGAACCTCGGGTCACAAGGATCCGACAAGCCCAATTACAACTGCGTCAGATGTGACTGGTGAACACTTTTGCGGCGCGCCAACCTTGGCAATTCCGAAGTGGGCGTGACAGGCTCAAGCCATGCAATTCGATATCGCCGTTATCGGAGGAGGCCCTGGAGGCTCGGCAACAGCGATTTCGGCGGCTCGAGCGGGCCTTCGAGTGGTGTTGTGCGAGAAAGGTCCCTACGGCCGCAACAAGGTGTGCGGAGATGGCCTGACGCCACGCGCCATCGGGGCCCTCAACGATCTGGCTATAGATCATTCTGTGGCCCATCGCATCGACGGTCTACGTATGATCGCCGGCAAGAAGAAGCGCGAATTGGCGTGGCCGACCACCGATCGTTTCCCAAACCATGGAGCAGTCTGGCCGCGACAGAAATTCGACAATCACCTTCTTGACGTAGCCATTGCCGACGGAGCCGACGTCCGCTTCAACGCCGAAGCGCTACCGGTCCTGGAAGGCGAGAAAGTTGTTGGCATCGAGGTGAACGGCGAAGTATTGCGCGCATCAATGGTTGTCTTGGCGACCGGCGCTCAGGGCACGGCAGCAAAAATGCTCGGCGCCGTACGCGACCCTGACGAGACATTTGGTTTAGCTATTCGCGCCTACGCTCCAACCCCCCGTCACGCCGAGCGACATCTTGAAGCCTGCTTAAGTTTGCGCGATGAACACGGCACACCAGTTCCTGGTTACGGCTGGATGTTTCCTGCCGGTGACGGCACCGTCAATATTGGTGTGGGTGCGCTCAGCACCATGAAGGGTTTCAAGAAACTCAACCTCAACACCCTGCTCGACCAGTACGCCTCGATTGTGCGCGAACCATGGTCACTCGGTGACTACATCGAGAAGCCTCGAGCCTGGCGACTGCCCATGAGTTGTGTACGCCGACACGGTCCAGGTTGGGTTGCTATTGGTGACGCTGCCGGATTTGTGAATCCGATGAACGGCGAAGGCATCGATTACGCCCTCGAATCAGGTGTTCTCGCCGTGCAGTGCTTCGTCGACAACCCTGCCACCGCACCAAGTTCATACGACCGACTAGTGGGCGAGCGATTTGATGCCTTCTTGCGCACGGGTCGCCGGTTCAGTTTCATCATCGGACACCCATGGTTGCTGCGGCCAGGTTTGCGAATTGCGGTTGGCACTCAGGCGGCTGCGGACATCACTCTTGCCGTCATGGGAAATCTCATCGACTCAAATACTCCCGGTGCGGCCGGCAAAGTGATGCGGTTGGCCGACAATGTCCTACGAATCGCCGACCCAATTCTGAGACGTACCCGCGCAAAAGCGTAGGAATTCCCCGCTAGTCGTGCAGCGCGCGCAAGGTCGGCTCCGGGTCGTGGAGCAACTCAACCGTGGTATCAAAGCGCAATGTCGGCCTCTTCACCGTGTCGAATGTCGGCCAGGACGCCTCACCCTTGTGTGAGAACCCCGCGATCTCATCGGCGAATCGGCAAGCCAGTTCCTGCAACTCTGGACCTTCGCCCAGAAGCATCGCCGTACCGGGCGTGTGAAGGTTGTCGAAGGCGAATGGAATATCGAGTGCGTGCGCGGAGCCGAGGATCCCGCCGAACGCTTGCGAGGCCCAAGTGAACCAATACATCCACGTCGGATTCCCCTGCTCGGCGCGGGCTTCGGAGAGCCGCTGAGCCGGACGGCGAAAGCCATGGTCGGTTTGCACCGCAGCGATCAACTGCAGTGGGCTCGCCCCAGAACGGACCTCCTCGTACGTTGCCCGAACCCGCAGTGCATCGTCTCCGAACCTTCGATCGGTGACAGCGTGCCACTGCTCTGTCGTGGCGGCGGCGAACTGCTGATCGAAAGCCAGGAAGAGAAGGCTCTCGTCGCGGTTCGTGCCAATCGATAGCGGCAAAGGGCTTGCTGCTGCGGTCCCGAGGACATCGGACGGGAGACCGATCCCGCCACCTGTCGGCGAGAACATGTTGTAGTCCTGACTCTCCATCGCCAGGAGTTTCACTTGCGCCGCGAGGATGTCATCGACGGACAGCGACCGGGCCTGTCCGAGAGAAGAGACACCAGCGGAACTCAGGAACTCCTTTTGCCAGTTCATGGCGGCATCGAGCGAGCGCAATTGGTTGATGGACGGACTCATCGCCCAGACGCGGTGGAATAAGCCGCGCGCTTCCGGAGCTGCCATCAACGAAATCACCGCTGAACCTCCAGCAGACTCACCAAAGATCGTCACCTTCGATGCATCTCCACCGAACGAAGCAATGTTCTGCTGCACCCATTGCATTGCGCAGATCTGGTCGAGTGTTCCCCAGTTGCCTTCACCAAGAAAGCCCAGCGCGCCAAGTCGGTAGTTGATCGTGACGACGACGGCCTGGCGAGAAGCCAACTGTGATCCGTCGTACCACTGCAGCGAACCCGCGCCGTTGACGTAGGCGCCACCGTGGATCCACACCAGGACCGGCAAACTGCCCGGCTCAGCATCATCCGGTGCGTAAATATCGAGGAATAGGCAATCCTCGCTCATCTGTGAAATATCGGTACCAAGCAACTGCTCGAACATGCCCGGCACTTGCGGACTGATGGAACCAGATATTCCAAGTTCGGATCCGGACTGATATGGCAAGAGCTCCGGGGCGGCGAAACGCTCGGCGCGCCCATAACGAATTCCGCGAGTGATTGTGATTCCCATTCGGCCACGCTACAAACAACCGGGTCACTTCAAAGAGTCCCGATGTCCCCTCCACATCCATTTGAATCGCCCGAACTGGGGAGGAAAGTGACGCGATTTGGCACGTTATCGCGCCCAAGGGAAGTGTTTATTCGATGCGCAGGCCGGAGATCGCACGGGCGATCACCAGCTGCTGGATCTCGCTCGTGCCCTCGAAGATCGTGTGGATCTTCGCGTCACGGTGCCAGCGCTCCACCGGGTACTCGCGCGTGTAGCCGTA
>JBJOFA010000159.1:0-4340 GCA_046049015.1 Actinomycetota bacterium
GATTCGCATGGCTATCCCGCAGTGCTGGCAAGTGCTGAGAGAGCTTGTATCAGAACTGGGTCGTCTGTCGGATCAACCGTTCGCAGATCGAGAATGGTTTGATTGTCTTTCACTCGAGCGATGATCGGAGGATCAAAATCCCGTAAACGCGCCGCATGATCTCCATTGATGGCAATGCCGACCGAGGGAATACTGGCTCCCGGAACACTGCCGGCGCCGGGAAGTGAGGAACACGATACGACCTGTCCCCAGTTGGTCACTTTGGTGATGTGGTTGGCGCGATCAGTGAGCGTTGACTCACTGACAGTGGCCATTTGCCAAAAGGGGATGGTCTGCTCCGCTGATTTATCCAAATAGGCAAGGGCCGTGCGATGCAGGGCGGCGAGAACGAGCCCGCCGGGGCGCAGAGCGCGAGCCAACGGATGGGCAGCACAGGCGCGAACTAAATCGGCGCGACCAGCGATGATTCCCGCTTGAGGGCCGCCCATGAGTTTGTCGCCGCTGAAAGTAATTAAGGCGGCGCCGGCAGCAAGAGACTGCCGAGCCGCTGGCTCACCATTGAGCCACGTCGGCGTTCCGGATGTCAGCCACGGACATGAAGAGTCGAGCAACCCAGATCCAATGTCGGCCACAACCGGTGGGCCGAGTGTGGCGAGGTCTTCAACGGATGTGGATTCGGTGAACCCCTCAATTCGATAGTTGGAAGGATGAACCTTCAATATCAAAGCGATATCGGCGTGGCGTCGATTGACGGCTTTGCGGTAATCGTTGAGGCGCGTGCGATTAGTGGTTCCTACATCGATGAGTCGGGCACCAGATTGTTCCATCACTTCCGGGACGCGAAATCCTCCACCGATTTCCACACTTTCGCCGCGGCTCACGGCAACCTCTCGACCTTCAGCCAGGGCGGCCAGAACTAATAGCACGGCAGCGGCATTGTTGTTGACGACGAGTGCATCCTCAGCTCCGCAAATTCGAGCCAAGAGGCGACCAATTCCGGCCTGCCGACTACCACGTTGTCCGGTGCGGAGATCAAATTCCAGATTCGAACCGCGAACTGATGACGTGCTCGCCTGTGGGGGATTACCTAGTGGGGCCCGCCCAAGATTCGTGTGGGCCAAAATCCCCGTGGCGTTGATCACCGGACGAAGGAGTGAATTCCAAATTTCGAAGGCGATTGATTCAGCAGTCGAGGCATCACCAGCGGCGATCGCTTGGCGAGCAGCATCGACCAAAAGCGGATGAGGAAGATCAATATGGGCCAGGGATCTAGCCAGAGAGTCAACACTGGGCGGTCGAACAGTCATTGATGGTGACGATATCTGTTCACTCAGGCTCTGAGCGGAGCGAATCTAGAGGTCTGGGTATTGTGAGGGAGTGATCCTCTTGTTGCTTTTTATCGTGTTGCCAATTGTGGAGTTGTACACGATCATCCGCGTGAGTGGAGAGATCGGCTTTCTCAACACTCTGGGCGTGATGTTTTTGGTAGCGGTCCTTGGAAGTTGGCTGGTTCGACGCGAGGGCTTCAGAGTGTGGGTCCGCTTTAACGAGTCGGTGGCATCGGGGAAAATACCGGCCCGAGAAATTGTTGACGGGGTGTTGATACTTGGAGCGGGCGCGCTGCTTTTGACTCCCGGTTTCTTTTCTGACCTATTTGGATTATTGATGCTCTTCCCACCATCACGAATGATGTTTCGTTCATACTTACTTCGGCGTTCGAAAAGCGGCACGTTTATCTTCCGGACTGGAAGGTCACCTATGGGGGACTACATAGACACCGAAGGCACGGATATCCGGGGCACTCTGCCCGAAGAAGACAAGTAAAGGCGACCAATTGAGCGAATCCCCATTTGATCCCGAATCAGTTGCGGTTCGTCCCGCGGCAACGGTGATGTTGATACGAGAGCAGGATCATTCGGGTCTTGAAGTCTTCATGATGCGACGCACAACCAAAGCTGCTTTTGCTGGAGGCATGTACGTCTTTCCCGGTGGCGCTGTCGATGCCGAGGATTCTTCATACGAAGTGGCGGCGATTCGCGAGTGTTTCGAGGAAGCTGGAGTTCTTCTTGCTCATTCCCCAAACGGGGACATTATTCGGCTCGATGATCCACATGTATATGAGCGCTTCACGACCTATCGCCACGATGTTCATGCGGGCCGTCGCAGTATGACCAGTGTGTTAGAGGCTGAAGGTTTGCTGCCCATGGTTGATCACTTACGTTGGGTAGCACATTGGGTGACCCCCTTTGGTGAAGTTCGCCGTTTTGATACTCGCTTTTTCGTGACTGCTATGCCACCAGATCAGGCTCCGTTGCATGATGATTTGGAAACAGTCGACAGTTTGTGGGTCACGCCCGGTGAGGCGTTAACTCGCGCCAGAAGAGGCGACTTGCTCATGCTTCCGCCCACACTGGTGAATCTGGAATTCCTCGCTGACCATAAGTCGGTTGATGCAGCCTTGACCGCAGTGTCCGAGGTGGGCACACCGCCGAAAATTCTCCCAAAAGTTCGCTGGGGTGCTGACGGTCGGATCGAGGCTCTATTGATGCCAGGTGATTCGGGTTACGACGACATTCCTGATCGCTGAGATTTTCTAATCAGTGAAGCGAATCATGAGTATCTCGATTCTCTTCATTGGTGAGTAGAGCGTGAGCACGCGATAGTGCCCGCTCACGTCGGTTTCGCACCGAGCGAGGGGAAAGGCCAAGAACTTCGGCGGCCTGAACGGAATTCACTTCTTGGCTGACTGCTCGCAACATTTGAATATCGTTTTTGGAAAGACCTTGGGCGACGAGGCCGTGCAGTAATAGCTCTAAGGCACTGGCATCGGCTACAGGGTCACGCTCCACGTCGCCTGCTTGCACTCGACCGAATTCAATACCAAGAAGTCCTTCGGGGCTGAAATGATCTTCACTACGAGCGGACTTCAAGCGACCGTCCCGGACAAAGGCCGCGTATTCAATATCCATAAGCAAATTGGCGGCCACTCGTCGCGGGCGACGCTCAATGGGGTATTGACGAATGACAATCCAGGCTGAGGCGGTGACCAGATCGAACGCCCCGGAAAGTCCCTGAGCCACAATCGGAGAGCGACGAACCGCGATAGAGACCAATCCGGGAAGAATGCGCTGAAGCACAATGCGTGAAGCCAGGTCATCATGTTTGGCCACTGTGACCAATTGAGATAGGTATTCATCGAACGTGTCGTCATTTGTCGGAATGCCGAAGCCGGCTCGTTCCAAAATTTCGTTCAGATGGCGGACAGAATCACCGGGCAGTTGCCAGTCATTGGCTCGTTTTACATTCTGGCGTTGGCGAGCCAGGTGCTCCCATTCCGAAAACAGGGCGGTGATGATTGTTGGACGAGACGAGGTCTGAGTCATGGTCGAAAAAGACCAGAGCCCTCTCACTGCTACTTACCCAGACTGTGACGGACCGAGTGAACAGCCGTTCGGTGAGAGACGCAGTGAGAGAGGCGCCAATCCTTTCGGTGTGACTCGCGATTCTCATGACTATGAAATATTGCTGGCCTCTGGACCTGATAGTGCTCGGCTCATTCCCTTAACAGGCCGTCGACAAACTCTCGGACGATCACCAACCTGTGGAATTCGTATTGATGATCCAAGCTTGGAGACTCATCACGTCCTGATTTCAGGGTCCGCTTCAAGTCCCTTGATTCAGCCCTTAGGTGGATCGGCCGAAATCGGGGACTCCACTTTCCGTGTGGGGTCAACTACTTGCTGGGTTCATCCAGCGATCACGCCATCCTTGACGAATAGACCAACATTGGCGGCGAAACCATTTCACCGTTCGCCGCAAACCCCTGACGCTGCGCTCGATCCACCGGTAAGGCCAAATGAGTCACCGCAACCCGCGGAATCAACTTCACCACCCTGGGGGCCAATCGGTGGAGGAGTGGCAACAGGTTTACTTGTTGCGGCAATAACAGGACAACTACTTTTCGGTGTTTTTTCATTGGTGACCGCGGGCATTGCCGGATTGACCTGGTTGATACAGCGACGCGGTCATCGGCGAGCACTGCGACGGTGGACTCATCACCGCGACAGGGAGCGTGAGGCCTTTGATCGACAATGTGTGCAGTACGCGCGCTGCTTGGCTTCCAGAAGACGACATCGTCATCGGACTTTGGGTGAACTGTTCCTAGCGGCCCTTTCGGGAGACGATGCTTTGTGGTCGAAACGATCCATTACGGATGTTTGTATCGGATTCGGGTCACGACAAGTCACGGTGGTGCCTGGAGCCCTGCCGTTGGCCTTCAATGACATCCCTGTGACTGCCGACTTCACATCAGGGTCGATCATTGGTGTTCACGGACCGCG
>JBJOFA010000160.1:0-7261 GCA_046049015.1 Actinomycetota bacterium
TTTCAGTCTCTGGGAACTGCGGCACCGGTGGCTCTGGCAATCTGGGTTGGTCTGATTTCGCAATTCATTCCGGTCATCGGTACGTATATCGCCGGCGTGTTGCCAATTTTGATCACCTTTATCGACTCTCCCGTGAAGGCTTTGGTGGTTATCTTGGTGATCATCACCTACCAGCAGTTGGAAAATTTCCTGATCTCGCCGCGTATCACAGCCCGAACTATGGAAATTCACCCGGCTATCTCCTTTGGCGCAGCTATCGCTGGAGCATCTCTGCTCGGGCCGGTCGGGGCAATTCTTGGTTTGCCAGTGGCGGCGATGGCCGTGGCTTTAGCAAGTGCATCCGGCGAACGCCATGAATTGTTGAGCCATGAATTGATTGACATTCCCCCGATCAAAGAGCGAGAAAGAAAAGCTCGGCTGATGAGTTCGGGAATGCGTGAGCGACTGCGGCGCGGTCGGGGACGATGACCCCCGAATCAGTTGTTCCAATAGCCGCGACCTATCGCAACGACATATTGGAATCCGTCCATCACGGAGTAATGGTCATATTGGATCGACAAGGCAATGTCGATGTTGCGATAGGAGATTGCCAGACGGCAATTTTCCCCCGATCGAGTCTTAAACCACTACAGGCGTTTGCGATGATCCGTCAGGGTTTGGAATTACCGGACGAGAGCATGGCTCTGGTCTGTGCAAGCCATAACGGAACTGCACTGCATCGTTCGGGAGTTCAAAAAATATTGCAACGGGCTGGTCTCAACGAGTCTCATTTAGCAAACACTCCCGATCTTCCACTCGGTCAAAATGAGGCTGAAGAGATTCTGCGATCCGGGGGAACGCGTACTTCGGTACAACAAAACTGTTCAGGTAAACACGCCGGCATGTTGGCTACGTGTCAACTGCAGGGTTGGCCCACCGATGAGTCGTATCTGGCGATAGATCATCCCCTTCAACAACAGATCACTTCAGGGATTGAGTTTCTGGCCGGAGAGAAAGTGAGCGCTATTGGAGTCGATGGTTGTGGAGCGCCGACTCACGCCGTGTCATTGATGGGACTAGCGCGTGCCTTTCGATACTTGGCGATGAGCGACGATGCCGCAGCGCGTACGGTGCACCGCGCCATGACTTCTTTTCCAGAAATGGTGGGAGGTCCCGGTCATGTCACCAGCAGGTTGATGCAATCTGTTCCCGGGTTGATGGCCAAAGATGGTGCGGAGGGAGTATTTGCCATGGCTTTCCCCGATGGCCGATCGATGGCGCTCAAAGTGGCCGATGGCGCCAATCGAGCGCGACCTCCTTTGGTTCGTGCGGCCCTGGAGCGGATGAGAGTTGACGTGGATCTGATTGATGACGAGATCTTTGAATCTGTGGTGCTTGGACACGGTCAGCGTGTGGGTGAGGTGCGTATTGTCGGAGACGTAGCCACATTGCGCGAACACTGAAGATTTGACTGTGATATCCGGATAGGGGAAGGAGGGGGCAAAACGATGGCTGGTATCCCATTCGTAGGTCCAATTGACCCCCTGCGTTATGCCGATGTTGAAGTGGTCGGTCCGCGATTGCGCCGAGTCATTGCTCGCAATCCGTCAAACTTCACGTTCTATGGCACAGGAACGTACATCGTGGGCGGAGCTACAGATGTTGCCGTTATCGATCCTGGTCCGGATCTTCCTGAACATCGACAGGCACTACAAAAAGCGCTAGAGGGTCATCGAGTTCGAGCCATCGTGGTCACCCATTGTCATAGCGACCACGTGGGTTTGGCCTCGTGGCTGCGAGAGTTAACCGGGGCACCAACGGTGGCGTGGAAACCCCACGTCGACGCTGGACCTCTCGATAACGCCGATGATCTCAAGGTCATGGAGGAATTAAAACCACCACCGAAGACGGCCGAGAAAATTGAGGCTGAACGTGAAGTGGCCCGCGCTGCCGGTTTAGATCCCGACAATTTGGAATTACACGAAACGGTGGACACTGATTTCGATCCTGATGTACGCGTTGAAGACGGTGAAGTTGCGGCCCACGGAGACGGATGGACTTTGACTGCTGTCCATACCCCGGGACACACCGCCAATCACATGTGTGTGGCCTTAGAAGAGGATCAAGAATTATTCACTGGGGATCACATCATGGGCTGGAGCACCACCGTTGTGTCACCCCCTGATGGAAATATGCGGCAATACCTTGATTCGTTGCAGAAGGTTCGTCAGCGCACCGACCGGGTTCTGTGGCCTACTCATGGGGCGCCGATTACCGATCCGCAACCTTTTTTGACGGCCTATTACGAACATCGACTGGGGCGCGAAGCCCAGGTACTGGCCGCAGTGGCCAGTGGACTGAACACCGTGGCACCGATGGTGCGCCAGATGTATGCCGCAGTCATTCCCGAACTGCACATTCCCGCCGCTCGAAGTGTGCTTTCACATCTCATTCAATTGGTGGAGGAAGGCCGACTGGTGGTGAGTGGGGGCGGAGCAGCCCGACTTTCGAGCACCTACGAACTTCCGAACTGATTAATCACCGAACCAATTGGCTAAGTAGTTTCAGTGATAGTGACAGTTTATGTAGGGTAAGCCCATGGAGATCTTGCGCACCCCAGACGAACGTTTCAACGGGCTCAGTGATTGGCCGTATGAACCCCGGTATACCGAAGTAGCCATTGAGCCCACTGGTCCGCAAGCGAACGAGACCTTGCGGATCCATCACGTCGATGTCGGCGATGCAGGAGCGCAGGAGACGATCCTGTGCATGCATGGCGAACCAACCTGGGCCTATCTCTATCGCAAGATGATTCCGGTTTTCACCGCGGCCGGACATCGCGTGGTGGTTCCAGATTTGGTGGGTTTCGGCAGAAGCGACAAACCATCGGCAACTACCGATTACACCTATGAACGTCATGTGGAGTGGATGAGCCAATGGCTGGAGGCCAACGACTTTCGTCATCTGACGCTGGTGTGCCAAGACTGGGGCGGATTGATTGGTTTGCGCCTAGCCACCGCATTTCCCGATCGCTTCGACCGCATCGTGATTGCGAATACCGGCCTACCAACGGGTGATCCGCCGCCGAATGAAGCGTTTCTCGCCTGGCGCCATTTCAGCCAGACCACTAAAGATTTTGCCGTGGCCAAGATCATCGAGGGTTCCGGATGATCGCTACAAGGCCGGTGCTCGTATTTTTCCCACTTTGGTTCCAGCTTCGTTGGAAGATCCGTCATCAGTTCCGAATCAGCGGGCCTGGGATGTGCTGCGTCAATGGACGAAGCCTTTCATCTGCGCTTTCAGTGACAGTGATCCAGTCACTCGAAATGGCGAATGGGCTTTTCGCAAAGCTGTGCCCGGTGCTGAAACTTCTCATCACACAACCATTGAAGGCGGAGGTCACTTCTTACAAGAAGATCGCGGTGTGGAGTTGGCGACCTTCATCAATGAATCTTTGAGTCACTGAACTTTTCAACCGCTTAAATGACGAAGTGATCGGACGCTTCGCCCCTTCGCCTACTGGGCCACTTCATATCGGAAATCTTCGAACTGCATTGTTGGCTTGGCTTTGTGCCCACAAAAATGACGGTCAGTTCTTGGTTCGATTTGAGGATCTCGATCGGGCCAACAGTTCATTGGCCAACGAAGAGCGCCAACTCCGTGAATTAGCGGTCATGGGTATTACCCACTCGGCCGACATTCTTCGTCAAAGTGATCGCTTTGATGTATACAGCGAAGTTTTGAACGAGCTTCGGCACCGAGATCTGCTCTATCCCTGTTACTGCTCTCGACGTGAAATACGTGAAGCCATACGGGCTCCCCATGGAGAGCCATCTGACGGCGTATATCCCGGAACCTGCCGACATCTCTCCACATCACAACGTCTCGAACGGGAACGTGCAGGACGTCCGCCGGCTTGGCGGCTTCGTACCGACGGTGAGAGTTATGAATTTGAAGATGGCATTGCCGGCACCACTCACGCCGCTGCTGTTGATGTAGTGCTTCAAAGAAACGATGGCGTTCCGGCGTACAACTTGGCTGTTGTCGTCGACGATGCTGTTCAAGGAATCACCGAGATCGTGCGCGGTGACGATCTGTTACCAGCCACCGGTGGACATATTCATCTCCAACGACTGCTCGGATATTTCACGCCGCGTTATATCCACGTTCCCTTGGTTCTTGGTGCGGACGGCGAACGACTGGCAAAACGCCATGGCGCAGTAACCCTTGAGCAACTGGAGGAAATGAACATTTCCGGGGCAACGGTGTTACGGATCTTGGGAGAAAGTCTGGGCTGTGCCAGCGATGATTCAGTAACCGCTGCTGATCTCTTGCCTCAATTCGATCTCAAGAGGGTCTCGCGCTCACCATGGACGATTCCTCATGACTGGCAGACTGGTGATCTATGAGTAATCCGCAAAATTCAGACTTCAATTCTCTTGATCGGGTTCTTGGTTACCGCGGAGCCGCCAATGATGATGGTGAAGTGGTCATCGTGGCTCCAGAAATATTGATGATGCCGTTTTGGACGGTGGCCATGTGCTCGGCTGTTATCGATGCGGCCGAAGCGATTGGCAGTTTCACCTCTCACCCGGACGACCCAGTACCCGGAAGTGAGATCAGTTTGGCGACAATCAGTCCTCGGCTGTACGAAAATTTGGAAAATGACCTGGGGGAGCGGATCTGGCCCCTACTTCAGGACCAGTGGCCCCTCATTGATTATTGCGGGTTGAAAGATGCGTTCATCATCAAGTACAGCCTGGAATCACAAACTGAATTACGCATACATCATGATGTAGCTCAGGTATCGGCATCGGTGAAATTGAACGATGGTTACGAAGGAGCCCGCTTGGACTTTCCTCGTCAATCCTTTACCAATGAATCGGTACCGGTCGGTTCACTTTTGGCCTGGCCATCTCTGGTTACTCACCCCCATCAGACGTTGCCTCTTTTGAGTGGAGTGAAGTACGGATTGACCTTGTGGTTCGAGATTCCCGAACAGTATTCCTGAGTTGGACGGCTCGATAGCGCCAAACCATCTCGTGACATGACACGCTGACATGGTGATTTCACAATTCTCGGCCTTTCGTCCCTGGACCGATCCTGCGGTGGTCGCCATCAACAGACTGCCGATGCGCCAACCACTGGCGGCCTTTGAAGATATTGAAACTGCTCGCCATGAAAATGATTCGCCGCCCTGGCGGATGCAACTCAACGGTTCCTGGCAACTTCGTCTGTGGCCCAATCCCGACGCGGTGCCCACAAGTGCCGTGGCCAGTGAACTGACACTGACCAAGAGTTGGTCAGACGTCGAGGTTCCGGGTAACTGGACAATGCAAGGTTTCGCTGATCTACCGCATTACACCAATGTTCAAATGCCCTGGCCCCTTCGTCCTCCTCAAGTTCCCGAGGAAAACACCACCGGCGTGTATCGAAAGGCCTTTCGAGTACCAAAGTCCTGGAAAGGCCGCCGCATTGTCCTTCACTTTGGTGGTGCGGAAAGTGTGCACGCCGTCTTTGTGAACGGCACGTTTGTTGGATACGGGACCGATAGTCGACTGCCGAGTGAATACGACATCACTGACTTTGTGTCCACCGGGGTTAATTCCATTGCGGTTGTAGTTCCTCGATATAGCGCACAGTCGTATCTTGAGGACCAAGACCAATGGTGGATGGCTGGCCTCCATCGCGAGGTTTTCCTCGAAGCACGCTCTCCGATCAGCATCGAAAAGATTCATGCCCTCGCGGACTGGGATCATGAATCACAGACCGCAACCGTCACCTCGACTGTCCACATCTCTCCTGGAAACTCTTCGACTTCTTTTGGTCCGGGATGGACGGTGCAGATGTGGGTCGAAACTCTGGAAGGGCGTCGGCTGGGCAAAGTACAAAAAGCCGCCGTACCGCATCGCCACCTCGTGCCCTATGCCTTCAGCGGGCATCGGGCTACCGCAACGTGGACGGTTCCCCAGGCAAAGTTCTGGTCGGCAGAGACGCCGACTCGATATCGACTGATGTGTTCTCTGATCGATCCTGATGGACAAACCATTGAAGTCGTTCCCCAACACATTGGCTTTCGTCGAGTGGCCATGATCAACGGCTTAGTCACGGTGAATGGTCAACCAATCACGTTCATGGGTGTGAATCGTCATGACCATCATCCCGATCGCGGTAAGGCCGTCACCATCGACGATATGCGCCAGGATCTGGTGACCATGAAGCAGGCGAATATCAACGCCGTCCGGACTTCCCATTATCCAAACGACCATCGTTTCTACGACCTATGCGATGAAATTGGCCTGTATGTGATTGATGAAGCCAATGCTGAGAGTCACGGTTTCAATACCAGCCTGTGTCACGACCCGGCGTATCGATCGACCTGGCTTGAACGCGTGGCGCGCATGGTGGAACGAGATCGCAATCACCCGAGCATTGTCATGTGGAGCCTCGGCAATGAATCAGGTTTTGGCGAAATTCATGAGGCCGCGGCGGCTTTAGTGCGGTCAATGGACTCGTCACGTCTTCTCCATTACGAAGGCGCGGTCTTTCATGCCGGTTGGAGTACGGGCGGCATGGCCGTCACCGATGTGGTGTGCCCGATGTATGCCCCGGCGTCAGCACTAGAAACCTATGCCACGGCCAAACTTGGCGAGAGGCCGTTGATCCTGTGCGAGTACAGCCATGCCATGGGCAATTCAAATGGCGGACTCTCTGCCTATTGGGACATCATCAACCGTCATGAATCCTTACAAGGCGGATTTATCTGGGAGTGGAAGGATCACGGTCTTCGCCAGATTGTGGCTGATGGGCAAGAACGGTTTGCGTATGGCGGACAGTTCGATGATTTCCCCAATGATGGCAATTTCGTCGCTGATGGTTTGGTGTCACCTGAAGTAGTCCCGCATCCGGCTATTCAAGAAGTGCAATGGGTGTACCGACCCGTCGCTGTTGAATCCGTTGGATGGAAGGTTCGAGTGACCAACCGCCAATCGTTTCATGATCTCGCCTGGTTGAAGGGTTCTTGGACGGTGTTAGTCAATGGTCGAGAACACACCAGTGGCACCTGGTCTCCCGATGTTGAACCGGGACAGTCGGCGCTTTTCGATTTACCGGTCAATATTGCCGAGTGTCAAAACCTTGAGGGCGAGGTTTTGGTGACGTTTCGTTGGTCGGCTCGACGCGAGCAATCATGGTGCAAACCGGGACACTTAGTGGCTTGGGATCAAATATCGGTGAAAGAAGCCGACCCTGCAGCTTTGCCAGAACCGAGTGCAACGTTGAT
>JBJOFA010000161.1:0-4319 GCA_046049015.1 Actinomycetota bacterium
CGCATGGCTGAACCAGTCATCATTTCCTACGCTCGCGGTTTGCTCAATGAATTTCCTGGAGTCCCCGAGGGCACCGTTGATGTCATTCCCGTGGACTTGGTGGTGGCAGCCATCATCGCCGTGGCAGCGCTTGGTCCAGATGAGGCCCCGGCAATCACTCAAGTTGCATCAGGTTCCGCAAACCCTTTGAAATACCGAACTTTGGTGGACAACGTTCGCGACTGGTTCACCGCCAATCCGA
Organism: Actinomycetota bacterium; assembly: GCA_046049015.1. GTDB lineage: Bacteria > Actinomycetota > Acidimicrobiia > Acidimicrobiales > Ilumatobacteraceae > Casp-actino8. The sequence goes on from JBJOFA010000161.1 coordinate 242, forward strand.
TCTACGACTCTCAGGGCCAGCCCATCGTGGTTGCCGATTGGAAATTTCCCGGCCGGGGCCGTGTTGAAAAACAACTGACCCGAGCACAAAGTCTCATCAACCGCACCGAACGAGCATTGCAATCTTTACCTCTTCGGGGCACCCAAGCAGCGTGGACCGCTCGTCTTGAAGACCGACGCACTGACGTCGAACGGGCTTTGGAGTATGTCCAGTTGTACGGGCTCTATACCGAATGCGAAGCGATCTATCGCGTCGACAACCTCTTGTCGATCCACGATCGACTTGACGAAAATGACCGGCGGGAATTTTGCCTTGATCCTCGTGTGGTTGATTGGCCAACCTACATTTCAACGATCCACCTACCTTCGGTTGTATTACACAGTCGAGTTAAAACCACGCCCGGGAAATCAACAACTGATCGCAGCGAACGTTTGCGCCGCCAGATTCTCGATCCCAAACGCCATGTAGCGGCATTTGATTTGGAGAACACTTTGATTGCCAGCAACGTGGTCGAAAGTTACTCCTGGTTGGCAACTCGACGATTGAACACTCCTGAACGTCTGCGTTATGTCCTGCGAACAATGCGCGAGGCTCCAACTCTTTTGAGCATGGATCGTCGCGACCGTTCCGATTTCTTGCGATATTTCTACCGCCGCTACGAAGATGCCCCGGTCGAGCAAATTGCCATCGATTCGCAAGAACTCTTGGCTCAACTCATTATGACCAAGAGCTTCCCGGCCGGTCTGCGTCGAGTGCGCGAACACCGAGCCCTCGGTCATCGCACTGTGCTCATTACTGGAGCCATGAGTTTTGCAGTGGAAGGTTTGCGCCCTCTCTTTGATGAGATCATCGCCGCCGAAATGACGGTACGCCCGGATGGAACATATTCCGGTGAACTCTCCCAAGTTCCCCCCACTGGTGAAACTCGCGCTCAAATCTTGTCCGACTACTGCCAGGCAGAAGGTTTGCGACTTGAAGAATCAATTGCTTATGCCGATTCCAGTAGTGACTTGCCAATGCTTGAAGCTGTCGGATTCCCAGTAGCGGTGAATCCCGAGACCCGACTGGCGGCCATCGCTCGCAAACGCGGTTGGCTGGTTGAAAACTGGCACAAGGCACCAGGTGGACCAAGGCCACGACTCCCTATTGGGCCCTCAGTGTCAGAGCGGGAACAAAAGAGGTTCACCAACGGGCGCTCGCGCTACGAATTTGGGGGACCGCGATGAAGGCGCTCGAGATTTCTCGCAAGGTTGGCAAATTTGCTGCGGCCCGACTCATCAGTCCTTTGAGTACGGCAGGCGCCGCAAAGTTCGGACCGCTCTCCATGGTCAAGTCAGAGCCCCCGGCACTTCCTGATGCCCCAGGGTGGATGCGCATTCGGCCACGTCTCACCGGTATCTGCGGCAGTGATTTGTCACTGGTAGAAGGGCACGCCTCGACATACTTTGATGACTGGGTATCTTTCCCATTCATTCCCGGACATGAGATCGTTGCTGATGGCGACGACGGCCGTCGCTTCGTTGTCGAACCGGTCTTAGGCCATGCGGCGCGCGGTCTCCCACTTCCTTTTCCGGATGCCGCTCCCGGAGATGGCGATGATTACGCGCATCTTGTCGGCGGCCATCTCAAACCAGGAATTCAAACGGGTTTCTGCCAATCAACTGGTGGCGGATGGGCCACGGAACTCATTGCCCATGAAAGCCAATTGCATGCCATCCCCGATGACCTGCGCGACGAGCAAGCCCTTCTCGTGGAGCCGGCAGCCGGAGGAATTCATGCTGCTCTCGCGGTGTGGCCCCACATCAAGGCGGCTCGAGAGCGCGGCGAAAGACCTGTTGTCGCAGTTCTCGGCGGTGGCACCATGGGTTTGTGCACTGTTGCGGGCCTGCGCCGCTACGTGCCAGATATTCGGATCTTGGTGGGAGCACGGTATCCCCATCAACAAGCACTCGCCCGTCAACTGGGCGCAGATGTGGCAGTGCCGGCATCCGAACTTAAGCGGGCTGTACGGAGGGAAGTGAGTTGCCACGTCGTTGGCGACTATCTCTCAGGCGGCAGCCACGCCACTATCGATGCTGTGGGCTCATCGGAAAGTATCGCTGACTGTTTGCGCCTCACTCGCCCCCGCGGGCGAATTGTTTTATTGGGCATGCCCGCCCAAGTGTCAGTAGATCTCACCGGTTTGTGGCATCGAGAGACGGTGATCTCTGGTGCTTACACCTACGGGACCGAAACTATGCCTGATGGCTCACGTCGACGGACCTTTGATCTAGCAATCGAGACTGCCGCAGCCAGTGAGCTTGATCGGCTCCTTTCGGCCACGTATCGATTAGAAGATTTTCAAGATGCCCTGGCTCATGCGGCCCATGCTGGACAACGGGGCGCCGTCAAGATCGCTTTTGATTTCCGCCCCCTCGCCGGAACGTCTAGGACGGTCCGCTCATGAAGGAGAACGTGTAATGCCTCGTCCTGGATTTGTACTTGAGGTCGATCGCTCGACACCGCCGATTCTTTTTTGGCGAGGAGAAAATTTCTCACTTGAAAAGCTCCCTGCCGGTCGTAGTCGAGTTATCTATGCTCCGGAACCGTTGAAAGCGATTGAAGATGTCGACGGCGCCATCCGTCATGCCCTCCTCAATCCCATTGACCAAGATCCACTTCCGGCATTGCTATTCCCAGGAATGAAATTAACTATTGCCTTTGACGATGTCAGCCTGCCTCTTCCAAAAATGCAGCGCCCTGATATTCGACAGCGCATCATCGAAGCCGTCCTTGATCTTGCCGCTCAGGCTGGCGTTGATGACGTACACATCATCTCCGCACTAGCCCTCCACCGTCGCATGACTGAGTCCGAACTTCGTCACGCAGTTGGAGATCGGGTCTATGACGCTTTTGCCCCACGGGGCACGTTGTATCAGCATGACGCTGAAGATCCAGACAACCTGACGTACCTTGGAGCCACTCCACAGGGCGAAGAAGTTGAAATCAACAAGCGGGCTGCTGAAAGTGATCTTCTGGTTTACGTCAATATCAATTTGGTGGCTATGGATGGTGGCTGGAAGAGCACCGCAACCGGTCTCGCCTCGTACCGCTCACTGCGACATCACCATAATCCTGACACCATGATCCATTCGCGGAGTTTCATGGATCAACACCGAAGCGAGCTGCATAAAAGCAACTGGCGGATGGGAAAGATACTCATTGACAGCGGCGTGAAAGTCTTCCAAGTCGAGACAACGCTGAATACCGACACCTTCCCGGGACCATTCAATTTTTTGGCCAAACGCGAATGGGAGTGGACGCCACGCGATCGCATGACCTTCATTGCCTCGTCAACCGCTCTCAAGCGCACCCCGCGACGCATGGCACGAAATATCTTTCATTCCATTGAAGCCCCCCACCAGATGACCAGTGTTCAGGCCGGAGAGGTAGAGGCCGTCCACAAGATCACTACCGAGAACGTCTACAAGCAGCAATTGGTAGAGGTACAAGGTCAAACCGACATTTTGACCATGGGCATTCCGTACATCAGCCCCTACAACGTTCACTCAATACTCAACCCCATCCTGGTCATGTGCCTCGGACTCGGCTACTACTTCAATATGTATCGGGGCCGACCCTTGGTACGTGAAGGGGGTGTCATCATCATGACTCACCCCACCCCGCCAGACTTCCATCCCGTGCACCATCCGTCGTATATCGACTTCTTCGAACAGGTTCTGGCCGATACCACTGATCCGCACGTGATGTCACAAAAGTGGGAAAAGCAGTACGCCGAAGACGAGTGGTACCGACATCTTTACCGCACCACCTACGCCTATCACGGCGTTCATCCTTTCTATATGTGGTACTGGGGCAGCCACGCTCTCAAACACTGCGGACGGATCATTGTGGTGGGTGGAGATCCCAAGACCGTTCGCCGGCTTGGCTTCGTCCCAGCAAGCACCATGGATGACGCTTTGGAAATCGCCAGTGACGTAGTGGGGCGATCCCCCACGATCACTCATATCCATACTCCTCCCCTGATGGTTGCGGACGTTTCATGAAAGTAGGTCACCATGCCCAAACGTGATGACGC
>JBJOFA010000162.1:0-4316 GCA_046049015.1 Actinomycetota bacterium
CCCTCTAACCCTGGTCATCCATCACAATTTCATATTTCGAAATGCCCTTCACCACGACACCTGGAGTCATTCATTCATCAGCGATTTACAGAACTAACGCCGAGACAAAATGGATTTCTCTGCAGTGTCGAGTTGGTGGCGCCCTAGCCTTGGACCATGTCCGTCATAGCCGCAGCAGCCGAGGGCTATGACCTAGCCCTGGTCTTGGGCAGTCTTTTCATCATTATTGTGGTTGCACGCCTGGCAGCCGAGATCGCCGAACGAATCAATATCCCCCCAGTTCTGGGCGAGATTCTGGCCGGTATCGCCATTGGCCCGTCAGTGCTCAATTGGGTTGATCCGATTTCACATGTAGCGGTTTCCGAGATGATCATTCTCCTCGGTGAAATCGGAGTCATCTTGCTGCTACTACAAGTTGGCTTGGAGATGGACCTTGGCGAACTTGGTCGCGTGGGCCGATCCGCATTCTTGGTCGCCATTATCGGCGTAGCCGTTCCTTTTGCCGCTGGCTTCGGCGTGGCCAGTGCTTTCGGCGAGGCCGGAAAAATCTCTCTCTTTATTGGAGCTACATTGACCGCCACCAGTGTTGGCATTACGGCGCGGGTACTTGGTGATTTGCGAGCCTTAGCTACTACCGAAGCCCGAGTGGTCCTGGGCGCTGCGGTTGCCGATGACGTTTTGGGCCTCATCATCTTGACGGTGGTGGTCAAGATCGTGACTGAGGGATCAATCGGTGCCGGAGTGGTTCTGGAAACGATTGGCTTGGCGCTTGGATTCCTACTCATCACCGGTCTCTTGGCCATATATGTCATTCCGAAAACTCTGGACCGACTGCACCGCGTCTCGGTGTCAAGCACCACCGTGGTCGGAGCGGCATTTGCGCTGACGATCGCCTTTGCTCTGCTGGCCCATGAAGCAAAATTGGCCTTCATCATTGGGGCCTTTATGGCGGGATTGGGAATCGGTCGCAGTTCGCAACATTCTCGTATCGCTGATGGACTCGGACCTTTGGGTCACGTTTTTATTCCCGTCTTTTTTGCCAGCATCGGTATCAACGCCGACTTAGCGGCCATGATCAAACCTGAAGTCTTGGCTCTCGCCGGCACTCTGACCATTGTTGCCATCATTGGTAAACTCGTCTCTTCGGCCGGAGTCTCTGGATCGAAAGTCGATCGACTCATGGTGGGCATCGGCATGATTCCACGAGGTGAAGTCGGACTGATCTTTGCCTCCATCGGACTCTCCCGCGGCGTCCTGGATGAAGATCTCTATGGCGCCGTCTTGCTGATGGTTCTCGTCACTACGGTTATCACACCACCACTTCTCTCGATGCGTATCAAAAAGACTGGTATTGGAGACCCAACGGAATTAGTAACCGCCGATCTGGGTTCAACACCAGCCATTGAACCAACTGGCGGCTGGCTACAGGTGAGTGATGGCTCAATTATCCTCAACGGTTCACCCGCTCCCCAGCAGACCGTGACCTTGGCCCTACGTGCTGCCGAGTTAGCCGTTACCGCTGAACCTAGCGATGCTTTGATTCGCTGGTTCGGGGACAATTCACAAGTTGCTCTGACTTGGACGCCAGCCGACAGTGAACAGCTACTCGATCTACTCCGTGACGGAACTCCGAAGTCGTGGCGATTCTTGGAAACGACCGGTGTACTCGAACGTTGCCTTCCCGAAGTCGCCTCCACAATCAACCAACGTCGCCAGGATCCTGACTCCTTTGATCCATTTCATCCCCTTCGCCTGCCCACAGTTGACCGCCTTCATACGTTGGTGGCCTCCCCCGGTCTTGATCCAGTTTTTGATAATCGGCGATCCACACTGGAACGCCCCCGTCTCCTCACCACCTGTGGCTTTATCATTGATGGAACCGACCAGCCTGGCGATCGACAATCTTTAGCTCGTCGCATTAGTCCCCGTGATTCAGAAATCATTGGCCAAGTGATCTCGCTTTCCGACGACATGATTTCGGCTCTCCGCGGACCTGACACATCGCCCCCACTTCGATCACTTGATGGCAGCCTGGCCCGCCAAATTGTGGATCTGGCCTATCTACTGAGTGTGCTGCGTTTGAACGGCGACTCCCGCCTTCGGCCAGGGCTTGATTTGAACATGGGCGCTGAACTGTAGGTTTTCAACTACCCGTGATTGTTTCTGACGCAGGACGTCCCTTTTGGAAAATTTCTCACATTGCTTGAGCGGCGCGCAAGGACTCCCAAACTCGTTGAGAGGTGCACGGTAAGTCCACGTGGCGAACACCAAGATGCGAAAGAGCGTCGACAACCGCGTTTTGTACCGCTGGTGTAGCACCAATTGTTCCGCTCTCTCCGATGCCTTTTGCTCCAAGATCATTGAGCGGTGATGGGGTCTCCAGATGCACCGTGACAAAACTTGGAACTTCAGCAGCTGACGGGAATCCGTAGTCCGCAAAATTACTGGTGAGGGGATTGCCGTCGGCATCGTAGATGAACTCCTCAAAGAGAGCTTGTCCAATGCCTTGAACTAAACCGCCGTGTACTTGTCCTTCAGCTAACAAAGTATTAACGATTCGTCCCGCATCATCTACGGCAAACATTTGCCGAAGTCGCACTCCACCGGTAGCCGTATCAACTTCAACCACTGCAATATGGGCCCCACTCGGAAATGACCCTTGAGATTGGCTGAAATCCCCCTCGCCATCTAGTTGTAGTCCCTCTTCATTCGCGGCCCGTACAACGTCGCTCCATTCCACGGAAATAGACGGAGCGCCGGCAACGTGAAAGTGTCCATCTCCAGACAAGACGACATCATCGATGGCTGCCTCTAACAGTCGAGCAGCAACTCCTCGAGCCTTGTCGGCGATAATCCCGGCGGCTCGCCACACATTGGTTCCACCAATCTGTACCGAACGCGATCCACCAGTGATAGCGCCACTACGCACCACATCGGTATCACCATGGAGCACGGTGATTTGATCCATAGACAATCCCAAGCGATCAGCAACCAACATCGCCCAGGTGGTGCGATGTCCTTGGCCATAGGGAGTGGTTCCGGTCACGACGCGGGCTCGAACGGTAGGCCCATCAGTTGCTTGGTCATCAATGAACAATTCGATGGTCCCCAGTTCTGAGCCACCGGACATAGCGGTGATTTCTACGTACACCGCAAGTCCAATCCCTAATTGGATTTGATCTCCAGCTTCTCGACGACGAATTTGTTCGGCACGTAAGGCGGTGTAGTCCGCGGCTTCGAGTACTCGATCCAAAGCCTCGGGATAATTTCCACTGTCGTAGATGGTTCCCATGGCATTGGTGAAGGGAAACTGATCAGCCTGAATGAGATTGCGTCGACGAACTTCGGCAGGATCCATTCCAATTTCTTGAGCGAAAAGATCCACCATACGTTCAATGGCGGCGGCTGCTTCGGGGCGTCCAGCGCCGCGATAGGCCACGGTGGGAACGGTGTTGGTGACCACACCTTTGGCGGCCATGGCAGCATTGGCGATGTCATACGTGCCGGTCAACATCCGACCAGTCATGAATGGCAAAAAGGCCCCAAAGCGGGGGTAGGCACCCGAATCCTGAATGACCGTCATTTCATAGGCCAGGATTCGCCCTTCACGTGTTCCACCAATTCGGACATCTTGAATCTGTCCCCGCCCGTGTCCTAGGCCATTCATACTTTCGCTGCGCGACTCGGTATACCGCACCGGGCGATTGACGGCTTTGGACAAAAAAGGCAACAAAATATCTTCCGGGTAGAAAAAGGCTTTTGCTCCGAATCCGCCACCGACGTCAGGAGTAATGACGCGAATCTGTTCCGCCGGCAGATCGTAGAAGGCGCATAGTTGCTCGCGTATGGGGTGCGCCCCTTGGCATGCTTGCCAATGGGTGAGCCGAGACACGCCTTGCGAGTTGGGTTCCTCCCAACGACTTGCAGCAACTCGAGCTTCAAGGGGACTGGGAGCCAAACGCTGATTCAAAATTCGTTGCGAAATGACGATGTCGCATTCGCTGAAATCAACTTCGTGCCCCGCGGGGAGATCTACAACCACATTGCTGCCGTGGTCGGGGAACAACAGAGTCGTTCCCAATAAAGCTTCCTCGGGATTCACAACCACTGGCAACGGCTCGAAGTCCACTTCAACGACTTCGCAAGCATCGAGAGCTTGCGAACGAGTCTCAGCCACCACCGCAACTACAAGTTCGCCAACAAAGCGCACAACATCGTGGGCCAATGCCGGTCGGCGAATATCAGAGGGCAGAAAAGGCATATCGATCGGTAATGGGCCAAGGCCTGCCGCGGCTAAGTCATCATGGGTAAAAACA
>JBJOFA010000163.1:0-4293 GCA_046049015.1 Actinomycetota bacterium
GTACTCACTTTTGTCCAAGCGCTCGACAAAGTCGGCCTTGACGATCGCGACAATGTCTATTGGGCTGGTCGGGCCGCCTTGCTGCGTCGCCCCGAAGACATCCCCGTCTACAACAAAGCCTTTGCGGTCTTTTGGGAGCGACGCACCTCACCAACCGAACTGGAAATCGAAGAAGCGATACGAGTCACCATCTTGCTCGATGACGAAGATGACAATGACAACGCTGGTGACGATGGCGATGACCAAGAGGACTCCGATGAAACGATCACCCTGCGCTTTTCCGCCGTTGAGACCTTGCGCCAAAAGGACTTTGCCGAGTACACCGTGGAGGAATTGCAACTAGCGCAAGATCTCATGAGCACCCTGCGGTTGGCCGGGCCTCCCCGCCAATCATTCCGTCAGCAACCCCAACGACGCGGTTCACGACCCGATTTGCGCCGAACTGTTCGAGCCAGTCTGCAAGCCGGTGGTGAACCCATTCGCCGACATTGGCAAGACAATGGCACCCGCCTTCGACGGTTGGTCCTGCTTCTGGATATCAGTGGCTCGATGGAGCCCTACGCTCGGGCCCTCTTGCGTTTCGTACAAGCTGCCGTTGCCGGCCGACAAAAAGTTGAAGCCTTCGCCATTGGCACCCGTCTCACACGCATGACCCGTGAATTGAACTCTCGGGATCCCGATCGCGCTCTGCTCCAAGCGTCGCGCCGGGTGGAAGATTGGAGCGGCGGCACGCGACTTGGCGAATGTTTGCGCACCTTCAACGATGATTGGGGGGTGCGCGGTATGGCTCGTGGCGCCATCGTGGTGGTTCTCAGTGATGGCTGGGATCGCGGCGACCCGGTCCTTCTTGGCGATCAGATGGAACGTTTGCATCGAGTGAGCCATCGCCTGATCTGGGTCAATCCTTTGAAGGTCTCCCCCGGATATGCCCCGTTGGCTCGCGGTATGGCCGCTGCTCTTCCCCATGTGGATAATTTCGTTGAAGGTCATTCCGTGGCCGCCCTCGAGGAATTGGCCCGAGCGATCAGCGCCTGAACTGCACCGCAAACCGGCAGAATGTCACCGTGCGTGAAATTCTCGATGATATTGACCGCTGGAAAGGCGCCGGCAAAAAAGTCGCCGTGGCCCGAGTGGTGAAAATCGACGGCTCAGGACCGCGTGATCCCGGTGCGGCGATGGCCGTGAATGAAGACGGTGAAGTCGCCGGTTCGGTGAGTGGCGGTTGCGTTGAAGGCGCTGTGGTTAGCGAGGCCCTCTCCTTGATGAATGAAAATGCTCCCGGTCGTATGGTCACTTTTGGCTATAGCGATGACGAAGCTTTTGCCGTGGGTCTGACCTGTGGTGGCATCATCCGGCTGTATATCGAACAACTCGATTGGTGAATTTCGATATTCATGTCGCCGTCTTCCCCATCATCATCATCAGCGTCATCATCGCCGGGCACCATCTATGAACTTTTCCGGTCCTTGGTGCGCGCCGAGACTCCCCTTGCTCTGGCCACGGTGATCGAAGGCCCGAATGTCGGCTCCAAACTCCTCGTCTATCGCGATGAAACTGGCGAGCACGTCACTGGTTCGTTGGGTCATCCTGAATTGGACCGTGTCGCCGGACGGGACGTTGCAGGTGAACTGGAAGCTGGTCGCACCGGGGTGCGCCATTACGGACCCGAAGGGCAAGCCACACCTGAGGACCTTGCCGATACGCCAACCGTATCGGTTTTCATTGAGAGTTTTTCTCCTCCGCCGCAAATGTGGATTTTTGGCGCCGTGGATTTCACCGCAGCCCTTGGCCGAGTGGCCAAAGTTCTCGGCTACCGAGTGACAGTTTGCGACGCTCGCGAGATCTTTGCCACCAAACGTCGTTTTCCCATGGCCGATGAAGTGATCGTCACTTGGCCCGGTCCGATGTTTGAGCGACGAGGTCACACCTTGGGGCCGCGTGATGCAGTGTGCATTCTCACCCACGATCCGAAATTTGATGTTCCGGCCGTTCAAGGTGCACTCGCCAGCAAGGTTGGCTACATCGGCGTCATGGGCAGTCGCAAAACTCACGCTAAGCGTTTGGAGCGTTTGGCTGAAGTCGGCGTGACCAATCCCGACGATCTGGCTCGGCTCATGTCACCCATCGGTCTCGACCTCGGTGGTCGCACACCTGAAGAAACGGCCATTGCCATCTGCGCCGAAATCATCGCCCGCCGTACCGGCCACTCTGCGGTCAGCCTCAAAGCCACCAGCGGTTCCATCCACTCCTGATTTCGCCACTATTAGTCCCCCTTGACCCACCGTGTCGTGAACATATCTTTCGTGGAGGTCTACGATGGGAAAATCCGAAGCACGACGGTTCGAGTTGCATCTCGAACTCAAGAGAATCTTGGGGGATGACGTGGCCGACAATCTGATGGATTACCTACCTCCGACCAGCTGGAGTGATGTCGCTCGAAAACGGGACGTCGACGTCATCGAGCGACGTATCGAGGTCATTGAGCGACGCATCAATGTCGCCATCACCGGTGGCCTTGCCTTCGCGCTTGCGTTACTAGCCCTGCAGGTGCAAATCGTTCTCAGCATCGCCAATCTGTAGCGACGCAACGCAGTAGTTCAGACGTCGAGAACGGCCAGGCCGTGATCGGCCCGGTTCATCGGGTCCGGCCCTGCTTCCGTGGCCACCACGATGTCTTCGAGACGCATACCCCATTTGCCTGGCAGGTAGATCCCCGGCTCGATACTGAATGCGTGGCCCGCAGCAAGGGGCAAAGTGTTGCCGCTGACGATGTAGGGCTCTTCATGCGCATCGAGACCGATGCCGTGGCCGGTGCGGTGAATGAAGTAGTCCCCAAAACCGGCGGCCGCAATGATGCGCCGAGCGGTCGCATCAACTTCTTCACAGGGCGTTCCCACTACTGCCGCTTGCACCGCGGCGGCTTCGGCTTCTTGTAATACGGCGTAAGCCTCACTCACATCGCTCGGCAATTCGCCGAGATACACGCAGCGCGTGATATCGCTGCAATAGCCATTCATGGTCCCGCCGAAATCACAGAGCACAATTTCATTGCGCTTGATCACTCGCGAACCCGGATGATGATGCGGGCTCGCCGCGTTTTCGCCGGCGGCCACAATGGCAAAGTTCACGACGTCATGACCTTCGGCCAAAATACGCGCCGACAAATCAGCTGATACCTGAGCCTCGGTTCGACCAACCAGTGGAATCTCTCCGGCTTGTAACGCGGTTGCAATACGATCCACAGCCGCACCCGCCGCCCGCAGTGCTTCAATCTCCGCGGTGTCTTTGTGCATTCGCAAGGGGCTGATCACGTCCACCGCTCGGCGGAATGACACATCGGGCAACAACGGCAGCAGATCGACGAGAAAGCGCGCCCACATCTGATCACCCACGGCGACAACCCGAGCCTGGGGCTGCACCTCGCGCACCAGGCGCGCCGTGAGAGCTACGGGATCTTCGGTTTCTCCCCAGGGCAAAAGTTCGAACACACCGGGCAACGTGGTCACCCGCGGTGCTTCGAGGCGGGGAATCACCAAGGTTGCCCGGCCCTCGCGAGGTAACACCAGCATGGTCAATCGCTCAAGCGGCATGGCGTTGTAGCCAACGAGATACGGCAGATCAAGACCTACTGAAAGCAAAGCCACGTCAATGCCTTGGGCTGCCATTTCGGAGCGGGCCCGTCGTACTCGTGCTTCATAAACCGCGGCGGAAGTTTCAGAATTGCTCACGGCGTCAATGTACCGCTCTGTCAGGTGCCGACGATGACCGACCGATAGTGACTGACACCGCATCAGCCGCCTGCCGGGCGTGATAACTCGAACGAGTTAAAGGACTTGATTCCACATGACCGATGCCGAAAGCTTCTCCGACGCGCTTCCAACGGTTGAATTCATCGGGATGAATCCACCGCGCCACCGGCAAATGATGCGACGTTGGCCGCAAGTACTGGCCAATGGTCACGATGTCCACGCCGATGGCGGCCAGATCGGCCAGACAGCCGTCTACATCGTCCACGGTTTCGCCCATGCCGAGCACCAGACCGGACTTCGTCATCAGACCAGCTGCTCTGGCTCGAGACAAGACTCCCAAACTGCGGGCGTAACCAGCCGACGGTCGTACGGCGCGTTGTAATCGCGCCACCGTTTCAATGTTGTGATTAAAGACATCTGGTCGCGCCGCAAAGAGAACTTCCAATGATGCTTCATCACCTTTGGCATCAGATACCAAAGTTTCGATCCGCGCTTCGGGCTGAACCTGACGGATTGCTTCTACGCAACGCGCCACATGGGTCAT
>JBJOFA010000164.1:0-4239 GCA_046049015.1 Actinomycetota bacterium
TGGTCGGTGTCCACGCGGCATTCACCTGTTCTGATGAACTGCTTCACGATGTCGCGGGCTTGGCTAACGATCTCGGCGTTGGCGTGCATATCCACGTTGCTGAGGGTCCCGACGACATTGAAGCCGGTCGGCGCCTCGAGCACTTAGCGCAAGAGAATTGGCTACTCGTTCATTGCGTCAATCTTGACCGGCCGCTGCCGGGCATCATCGTGCACAATCCGCGGAGCAATATGAACAACGCCGTGGGATACGCCCGCCCCGCGCAGTGGTCTCAAACAGTGATGTTGGGGACTGATGGGATCGGCGCCGACATGCTCGAGGAGTTCCGTTTGGCCTACGTTGCCCACCGGCAATCTGATGTCCAGGCCTCACCAGATTCGGCCTGGTCTTGGCTGGAAAATGGCTACCAACTTCTTCCCGAATGTCGACAGGATCAAGTTCGGTGGAACTATGACCACGTGGAGAGTGCTTGGCACGTGGCTTTCACCCCTGGGATTCGCGCCACCGATGTGATCTCTGGTGATGGCGAAATCCTGGTGGCTGACGGGCGACCAACCCGTATTGATCTTGATGAAACACGCGCCAAAGCCGGCGAGGCTGCGCAGCGACTCTTCACCAAACTCTGAGCCCGAAGGTACGATTCGCCTATGACGAAACCGGCGTCCATTCAACCAGTAGCCCTCTACCTACAAGATGCTCATCCCATACGTCAGGGGATGGAATTCACGAAGTACGCCGAATCGCGCGGCTTCGATGCCGTCTGGCAAGCCGAGAGTCGCTTGGTGCGTGAGGCGACCGTGCCTATGGCCGCCTTTGCCAGCGTCACTGACCGCATCAAGGTAGGTAGCGGTGTTGTTGATTGTTGGAGTCGTAATCCGGCGCGCCTCGCAGCCACATTTTCAACCCTGGATGATTTGGCTCCTGGTCGGGTCATTCTTGGTATTGGCGCCTGGTGGGATCCGCTGGCGCAAAAAGTAGGTATCGAACGCAATAAGCCTTTGCGGGTCATGCGCGAAATTGTGACGACTGTTCGCGCCCTCTTGAATAATGAGTCAGTCACCTTCGATGGAGAGTACGTCCACTTGGATGGAGTGGAACTCGATTACGTCTATCAAGAGCGCCGACCCAAGGATGTACCGATCTATATCGGAGCCACTGGTATGCAGATGATGGAGTTGACCGGAGAAATTGCTGATGGGGCCGTACTCAATTATCTGGTTTCACCGGAGTACAACGATCAAGCCATTGAAGCCTTAGAGCGCGGTGCCGCTAAGTCAGGTCGATCCCTCGCCGATATTGATAGGCCTCAGCTGGTGGTTTGCAGCGTGCACGAGGATCGAGAAGTGGCCTTAGATATGGCTCGCATGATGGTCACGCAATACCTCGGCCAGCAGCCCCACATCATGAAGGCTTCTGGCGTTCCGCAATCGCTTCTTGACAAAGTTGGAGAAGTTCTCACCTGGCCGGCCACCCATGAACAAGTGGAGGCTGCCAGCAAACTGGTCCCCGATGAAATTGTCCAGATGCTCACCGCCAGTGGGACCCCGGCCGAAGCCCGGGCCAAGGTCAAGCACTACATCGATCACGGGTGCACCTGCCCCATCCTGTATCCACTCGGCGACGTGCATGCCATGATTGACGCCTTTGCCGATTGGGATCCCGTTCAAGATTGATCTTCTGTATACCTCGGAGACAAAAGGGGTATTGGGCCACGAAATTGTCGCCCCCCAGCCCCGGGTGCTTTAACAATTTGTAAACTTCGGCCGTGCCCGTTTTGCAGCCTTCCAGCGTCGATGAATTGATTTCAGTCCTCGCCGAACATCCTTCAGCCAGTCTTTTGGCCGGAGGGACCGATTTGATGGTGGAAGTCAACCTGCATGGGCGGGCTCTGTCGACCGTGGTCAGCCTTCGCCAAGTGGAGGAACTACGCGAATGGCAGTATCGACCGTCCCTTTCGCGATTGACCATTGGCGCCGGAGTGACGTATTCGGAAATGGAAACTGGTGAGATTGCTCAGTTGGTTCCGGCGCTGGCTCAGGCGGCTCGTACCGTGGGCTCTCCCCAGATTCGTGCCGCCGGTACGTTGGGCGGCAACCTGGGCACCAGTTCACCAGCCGGAGACGGTTTACCGGTACTGGCTGCTCTCGATGCTCTCATACATGTCATTGGCCCAAATGGGGCGCGGGATATTGCCTGGGACGACTTCATGGTCGGCGTCAAAAAGAATTCACTTTTGTCCGGTGAGTTCGTGCACTCCATCAGTCTTCCGGTGATCCAGGGATGGCAGGGCTACGCCAAAGTCGGCACTCGCAATGCCATGGTTATTGCCACCGCTTCGGCTTGCCTAGTTCGCGATAGCGATGAAGGTTTAGTCACTATGGCTCTCGGTGCCGTGGGCCCCACCATTATTCGTTGTCGCCAGGCCGAAAAATGGTTGGCGTCGACTACTGATCTTCGAGATGGTGCCGTTCTCAACCCAGAAGTAGCTGAGGAATTCGGAAAACGCGTTCGTGTTGAGGCTCTCCCCATAGATGATCACCGCTCCACCGCCGACTATCGACGGCACGCAGTTGGTGTCCTAGCCAGCCGACTCCTCACGAGGTCTTTCACATGAGTAATTCACCCCTACCTGTTAGCGAGATCTACACCTTGCGCGTCAATGGTCGCGAACAGCAGGTGAAAGATGCCTGGATTGGGGAGAGTCTGCTTTACGTCTTGCGCGAGCGACTCGGACTACCGGGTGCCAAAGGCGCGTGCGAACAGGGTGAGTGCGGCAGTTGCACAGTCATTGTTGATGGTGCAGCAGTGTGCTCATGTCTGGTGTTAGCAGCTGGAGCCGTAGGAGCCGACATTCATACGGTGGAAGGATTATCACCTGATGGATCACTCACCGACGTTCAGTTGGCCTTTCTTGAAGCCGGCGGAGTCCAATGTGGGTTTTGCACTCCAGGTTTCATCGTCGCCGTTCATCATTTACTGGAGAACGATCCCAATCCGAGTGAAGAAGATATTCGCGAAGCTCTTTCGGGCAATATCTGTCGTTGCACGGGATACGGCCGCATCTTAGAAGCGGTACAAACGGTGGCAATCCAACGACGAGAAGCACAGTGACGAGAAGCAACATGACGAGCAGCACAACAACCACCCACAACTCGTCTGTACTTATAAGTACGCCCCGCGAGGGAGCATTGGGAACTAACGCCAGTCGCCCTGATGGTGTGGCCAAAGTTCAGGGAGGATTCGCCTTCTCCAATGACATGTGGGCTGAGAACATGTTGTTCGGTGCCACCTTGCGAAGCCCGCATCCCTTCGCCACAGTCGTCTCGATTGATGTCACTGAGGCATGGAAGATCAACGGTGTCGAGGCTGTCATCACCGCCGAGGACGTTCCAGGTAAAACCACCTACGGGCTGATCGTTTCCGATCAGCCGGTCTTCGCGGCAGTCGGGGACGTGGTTCGTTACGCCGGTGAGCCAATTGCTGCGGTAGCAGCCGATCATCCCGAAACCTGCCGGAGGGCATTGGCGGCAATCAAAGTTGTCTACGAGGTTCACCAGCCAGTCACAGATGCCGAAGATTGCATCGCCGGGCTCGCACCTGTCATTCATCCGGACGGGAACATTTTTCGCCATCAACGAATCGTGTGCGGTGATCAATCAATTGTTGGCGCCATCCAGGTCGAAGGCGAATATGAAGTAGGCATGCAGGACCAGGCCTTCCTTGGCTTGGAATCTGCTTTGGCCGTTCCCGATTCCGGTGGTGCTGGAGTCGAACTGTATGTTGCCACCCAATGGTTGCATGAGGATCGCCGACAAATAGCTGAATGTCTGGATTTACCCGAGGACAAAGTTCGACTGGTACTTGGTGGAGTCGGTGGCGCTTTTGGTGCTCGCGAAGACATCAGCCTGCAAGTCCATACCTGTCTTTTGGCTTTAGCCACCTCACGTCCGGTGCGTATTTCATATGGACGTGAAGAGAGTTTCTACGGGCATGTTCATCGTCATCCAGCAAAAATTTGGATGCGTCATCATGCCGATGCCGATGGTCGAATCGTCAAGATTGAAAGTCGAATGGTCTTTGACGGCGGCGCCTACTGCAGCACCTCCCCAGCGGTACTGATTAACGGCATCACCCATGCGCAGGGTCCCTATAAATGCGATAACGCCACCGTGGATGGGTGGGCAGTGCGAACTAATAATCCCCCATGTGGTGCCATGCGGGGTTTCGGAGTCGTTCAGG
>JBJOFA010000165.1:0-4230 GCA_046049015.1 Actinomycetota bacterium
GAATGATCATCATTACTTTGGCGCCAGGCGAGAAGTAGTCCGGCGTCAGCGACGAAGCCAAGACCGGGTAAGCCCTGGGAGAATTGGCCAAAGTGCGTTTCGACGAATCCTGCGGCACGCAGACGCTCGGCGGCGTAGTGAACGCTGTGGGCTGGCGAGACCGAGGCGTCGAGATGGTCGATGAGACCTTGAAGAGAAGTGGGGCCGCTCATGATGGATTGTTCACAGTCGGCGCATTGTGTTGCGAATCATTTGGTGACATGGGATCGTTGCTCACTTTTGAAAGACCCCGATGGGCAGTCCGGAGCCTCGGAGATGGCTAGTTTCGTTGAGAGTTACCACACTGCGCTCTCCACTGCGAGCGGCTGCGATGCGATGGATCGAGGTGTAGTTGGGATAAAAAAATCCCCTTTGATTTTCAAGACCCAAAATTGATGCGATGTAAGTATTGATCACGCCACCATGGCAGACAACGGCCACGCGTTGAGACGAATGTTGATTGATAATGGTTTCAATTGAAGTAATAACTCGTTGAGAGAATTCGATTTCGGACTCATCGGTTCCATTCCATTCCCCGCTAATGAGCTCCAGCCACCGGGGATCGTTTGCAGCTTTAAGTTCCTCAACCGGAACGTACCATTCACTGTTCCGGTCGTATTCGGCGACACCGTCCACAACGTTGCTCTTCATTTTCAACACTCGCGCCAGGGGGAGGGCCGTTTCTCGAGCTCGGCGCATGGGGCTGGTGTAAATGGCATCAATAGTCTCTGAGGACAAGTAATCCGCCAGCAATTCGGATTGACGGATCCCGGCTGCCGAGAGTTCCGGGTCGGCGATTCCCGATTCAAGTTCACGGCGCACGGGGATGGCGTGGCGAATGAGAATAATTTCCACCCCGCCAGGATAGGGGTCGCTTGGCTACCGTGGGGCGACGAATGCCGATTGAAAGGCGAGTAATCCAAAGGTGAACGGTCCCGCGCAATCGAGTGTTCAATCGGGAGCGCGTCTGTGGGACCTGACAGTAGACCCGACAGGGGGACCGGCTTTGGGTCCGACCGTGGTCTTGATACATGGGAGCATGGATCGACAAAGTGCTTTTCGGAAGCTGGCCAAAGCATTGTCGATTCATCATCGGGTCTTGTCGTACGACCGTCGTGGTTACGCCAGTTCATTGGAACTTGGCGGACCCTTTTCCATGGAGTTTCAACTCAGCGATCTCTCTGAGATTGTGGCCCATCAACCCGTTGTTCTGATTGGACATAGTTATGGAGGCGCGTTGGCGTTGGCCTTCGCTGAGGCCAACCCGCATCTGGTTTTGGGGGCAGTGGTCTATGAAAGTCCGATGAGCTGGGAGCCTTGGTGGCCAACTGATTCTGGTGGTTCCCGCGCTGTTGCTATGGCGGATGATCCGGAATTAGCGGCTGAAGTTTTCTTAAAGCGGTTCATCGGAGAACGTTTGTGGAATCGGTTGCCGGACGCCACCCGTCATGCTCGTCGCCAAGAGGGGCGGGCTCTCGTTGGCGAGCTGGGTGATTTGCGCTCGAAAGCGGCTTGGCATTCCGAGTCGATAGCGGTACCGGTAATGTCCGGCGTTGGCACCCGGGCCCGAGATTATGTTCGTCGGGCCGCTGAAATCATTGGGTCACTACCCGATTCTCATTTCGTCGAAATCGAAGGCGCTCATCACAACGCTCACTCTGCCGAGCCAACCCTTTTCAATGAATTGCTGATCCAACCATTGCTACGAAGAATCAAAACGGGCTCGTGGGACTGAGATCGCTATTCAGGGCCTCACTAAATTGTCAGCCAGGATCGGTTTTAGATATCAATATCGATGTCAAAGCCCAAGATGGTGCACGACACGCTGGTGCGATCTTCTTCCAAATTTTCCCGGGCGTCGGCAACGCAGTCGGATATCTCATTGCGCTGAAGGAATATCAAAGCTCCTAAGGCCAAAGAGATAGTCAAGACAAAAGTTCGAATGAGGGCACTGGCCACCAGTTTGAAGATCACGAGACCGATCAAAATTGGAACAAGCGAGCCGAAGGTCGCGAAGTTCTCAAGTTGGGAGGCGTCAATTGCCAAGAGAGAACCGTCAAAAAACGTTACAGCCAGTTGCGATGAAGCCATGACCTCACGTTAATCCCGCTCATGACCAACGACGGGGATGTGACTACTCTGGTCTCATGTCCGATGCCCATCAGGTGAGTTTGAATCCCCAAGGTCCACCGAGTGTGGTTCTTCCACCGGAAGCTTCTGACGTCCTCGATGAATACGCCCGCATCGAGTTACTTCCAAAAGAGGAGCGCCGTACCCAATTGGCCCTGGTCGTCATGGCCCATCCTCGATCTCTCTTTGGTTGGTCGCACCTTGGAGATGTCGGTCGCGACACGTTGGAAAGATATGCCTATTACCGCATTGGGTATCACCGTGGCCTCGATTCTTTGCGTCAAAACGGTTGGCGAGGATCGGGTTATGTGAAATGGTCCGCCCCGACGAATCGTGGTTTCTTGGGTTGTCTGCGCGGTCTACAGCAAATGGCAGCATTGATCGGTGAAGTAGATGAAGCCGATCGATGTGCGATATTTCTCCAACAACTGGATCCGTCGGGCATCCCAGCACTGGATTGATGAGCGCCGGCATGTCGGCGAACCTAATAGACGACACTTCATTCGTGGTGATGGGTTATGTCTTAGTTGGCGGGCGCAGCCGGCGAATGGGGATCGATAAGTCTGAAATCCTGATTGATGGACAAACCGCTTTAACTCGCCAGCTTGATCTGATTCAAAAGTGTGCGAGCACTGCATTCGTGGTGGGTCGCAGTGTTGAATCGATGGGAGATCCGTCCAAAGTTTTAGCTGATCGCGGCGGAAGACAGGGTCCACTCGATGGCATTGTCACAGCACTCCATCATGCCAATTCGGCTGAACTGCCGACTCACAGTGATCATCCTGTTTCGCGACTGGCTCTGATCGTGGCGGTAGACCTGTGGAATATTCAAGCCAGCGATATCAAGCGGCTTTATGAGGTGTTCCAGAATCCGCTGACTGGCTCGGTCACCGATGTCGCCCACTTACGTAGTGAAGATGGGTCGGGGGATCAGCCTCTATGTGCGCTCTGGCGGGTGTCAGAGTCATTGAGGGTTATGGATCAGTCCTTTAGAGAGGGCGAACGTTCGGTGCTTCGGGCTTGGACGGGGTTGCGCCGTAGGCCTGTCGTCGTTTCAGAGTCGGTACTGGCCAATATCAACTCCCCGGAGGACCTGGAGCGCTGGAAAGCGCAATAAGGCTGAAAGCCCAATAAGTTGCTCATATGAGTCAGTCTTTTGATGAAATTTCCGTTGATGACCTGGAGTTGGTACTGCAGTCCGGCGGCCGGCTTATCGATGTTCGAGAACCTGATGAGTACGCCGCAGGGCATGTTCCGAGCGCTCGTTTGGTGCCTCTTGGTGAGGTAGCGGACCGGGTGGCAGAGTGCGTCGGAGACGGTGGCACGACGTACGTGATTTGTCGTTCAGGTGCCAGAAGCGGCGCCGCCTGTGAACACTTGGCCTCACTTGGGCATCAGGTCATCAATGTTGCTGGGGGCACGTTGGCATGGATCATGAGTGGCCGCGACGTGGTAGAGGGGAATTCTCCGACGTGAGTTTTCTCTGGATCGACCAAGATCGATCATTGTCCGAACTAGTCAAACGGATATCCGAAGAGGAGCGTTTGGCACTTGACACAGAATTTCACCGGGAGCGGACGTACTTTCCGCGGTTGGCGTTGATTCAAATTGCCTGGTCGGATGGAACTGCCATCATCGATCCGTTGGCTTGTAACGCCGAATTGATTGTTCCACTTTTCGGCCCTGAGCAAACCATTGTCTTTCATGCCGCACAGCAAGACCTGGATGTACTTTCTCACGCGGTTGGGGCAATCCCGGAAAACATTTTTGATACACAGATAGCGGCCGGTTTCCTGGGCTATTCGACGCCATCTCTGGCCTCACTGGTGAACTCCGAATTGAAAATTTCCCTTCCTAAAGGTGATCGCCTCACCGATTGGTTACGTCGCCCTTTGACGGAAGGTCAGTTGACCTACGCGGCTTCCGACGTGGATCACCTTCTTTTATTGCACGATCGGCTTACAGCGCAACTCACTCAATCAGCTCGAATGCAATGGGCAGTTGATGCGTGTCGAGAACTGCGGGAGAAGCGAGTAGGACCTCCGGACCCCACGGAAGCCT
>JBJOFA010000166.1:0-4220 GCA_046049015.1 Actinomycetota bacterium
GCCAGCGGCGAATCCGGCATCATCTTCTTGCTGGACGAGCCGGCAGTCGTCATGAAGAAATTCAAACGAGCGGTAACTGATTCCGATGGTGAAGTTCGTTTCAATCGAGTTGAGAAACCTGGAGTTTCAAATCTTCTTGAGATCTTGGCGGCCTGCCGAGGGACGACCCCAGAAACCTTGGCCGAAACCTATTCACAGTACGGTCCTCTGAAGAATGACACCGGAGAGGCGGTCGTCGAACTGTTACGACCGATTCAGGATCGCTATGACCAAATCATGCAAGACAAGGCCGAACTATCGCGTCTACTCCACATTGGAGCCGAAAAAGCCCGCCATGTTGCCAGCACAACTTTGGCCCGGGCTTACGCCAATATCGGTCTTCTTCCATCTCTCTAGGAAATATTGTCAATCTTCAAATGTCGTCAGCACGACGTAGGTGCTCTTGAATACGAGGATCACCTGTTCCGCGTAGTAATTCCAAAGTCCCAGCAGTTGAACCGGCCTGACGACACAATTCCAGACCGACTTCTTCATGTTTGAGATACGAACGGAAGCGCTCCGTGCGA
Source organism: Actinomycetota bacterium (assembly GCA_046049015.1). Lineage (GTDB taxonomy): Bacteria > Actinomycetota > Acidimicrobiia > Acidimicrobiales > Ilumatobacteraceae > Casp-actino8. The sequence continues at coordinate 567 of JBJOFA010000166.1, forward strand.
CCTCCCACGATACTCACCGCCACCCTTTCGAGGGTTGAGAGCTCTGACACCACTTTTCCCACATCGTGTAGCAGTGCTGCAGCAACTGCTTCTCTCTTGGGTTCCTTCTCTAGTAACGCAGAGTTGATCAGAGTTGAAATTTCTAACGAACGAGCAAAACGTTGCGCAACTTCAAATGAATGACGTTGATCTCGGACGTCCATAGTGCACCAGAGCAGGAACTCCCCTTCTAAAAGAAACGAAGAAACCCAGTCCTTTTCATGTTCAAGAAGTGGCCTAGCCCGAAGTGAGCCCCATAGACGTTTACTCAGATGGGTCACGGTATGGATTGGCCCGGATTTCATGATTTGTACTCTTTGAACATCTTGAACACTTTGATCACGATCCGCGCGACACTCGGGCCCGAGGATGAGCCGATTGGTATTCCGAGAGCAATCGCTCCTGTGAGACTCTGGTGTACACCTGAGTCGTTGAAATTGAAGCGTGGCCGAGCATCTCTTGGACAATTCGTAAATCGGCACCATGATCCAGCATGTGCGTGGCACATGAATGCCTAAGAACATGGGGCGAAAGATGGTCGCCAAGACCGGCTCGTTCACCATGACGCGACACAATGGCCCAGGCAGCCTGTCGACCCAGTCGCCTCCCGCGACTATTAAGAAAGACCGCCTCGGCATCAGATCGCGACATCCACTGCACCGGCTCGAAGGACTGCCGCCCTTGTTCCATCCAGGCGTGTATCGTTTCGCGCCCCAAACGTCCGATGGGCACTAGACGCTCTTTGGAACCTTTGCCGTAGAGCCGAAGCATGCCCAGGTCCAAGTCAATATCGCCAATAGAAAGGCCACAGGCTTCAGAAATTCGAGCGCCGGTGGCATACAACAACTCCAGCAAGGCCCGATCGCGAAGTGCTATGGGCGCTACGCCGGATACTGATTGCAAAAGGCGTTCTATCTGCTCTTCGCTCAAGGCCTTGGGCAGACCTGCGGGAACCTTCACTCCGTCGAAATCGGCCATCGGGTTATCCAGGCGATGACCTTCATCCAGTAAGAAACGGTACATAGTGCGCACCGCGGTCATCGTTCGCGCAATGCTTGCTGGTGCGGCACCTGATGCTTTGAGCGACGAAGCAAAGGAATCGACATCACTTGGCCCGGCATTTGCCACCGTCTTTGCTCTCGCTGCCACCCAAGACGAAAAAAGTCGCAAATCTCGCTTATAGGCCGCCAAAGTGTTTACAGCACGCCCGCGCTCGGCCGAAAGCCACGCCAAAAAGGCCTCCACTTCAAGCGGAACCTCTTCGACGTCTTCAATGGCATCATTCACGTGGACAATGACCGAATGGTAGATCCGTACGCTGCGAGGTGGCGTTCAGCCAGCAATAGGCCAATGGTGGCTTTGGCGTCATTGATTTCTCCACTTACGACCATCTCTACGGCCCGGTCCAAGGACATTGTGAGAACCTCCATATGGTCCTCTTCTGGTCCGTGAGTACGACGCTCCACAACCGATAAATCCGTGGCGAGGTAAACGTGCAGGACCGCATCGGTCATTCCGGGTGACGGGAAAAACTCATGCAACAGATGCAGGGCGCCGGCTGAATAACCACACTCTTCAATGAGTTCCCGTCGGGCTGTTTCTTCAGGAATTTCGTCTGGCACATCTCGCATACCAGCAGGGATTTCGATGATGGCGGCATCGAATGCGGCTCGATACTGACGGACTAATACGACGTGAGTCGCACCATGCTCATCCCAGAAGATAGGTACCACCGCAACAGCCCCTGGAGAGCGAACAATGTCTCTGGTGAATTCCTGGCCCTGAGGATCCACAAAAGTTCCGCTGACCACGTTCCAGATGTACCCGCTATAAACGAGGTCGTCGCCACGATGGCTGAACGAGGTCATAAAAATCTAGGCAATCGAAGAGGACTCATTGGCCACTGAGTGGCCGCGCTTGCCTTGACGTTGATCTTGATAAGACAACGAAGCTGCCATGAGACCTTGGAACAAAGGATGTGGTCGATCAGGACGACTCTTGAACTCTGGATGAGCCTGTGTGCCCACCCAGAAAGGATGGTTTTCCAACTCGATGAATTCCACCAAACGCTTATCTGGAGAAGTCCCCGAACAAATGAAACCTGCTCCCTCAAATCGAGAGCGGAAATGACTGTTGAACTCATAGCGGTGACGATGTCGCTCGCTGACTACAGATTCACCGTAGATGTTGGCCACTTTGGTGTTTGGCTGCAGGACCGCGTAGTAGGCGCCAAGTCGCATGGTGCCTCCCTTTTCGGTGACGTCACGCTGATCATTCATCAAGTCAATAACTGGATACTGGGTAGAGGGTTCGAATTCGGTGGAGTGAGCATCGTTCATACCTAAGACGTGGCGGGCGAACTCAATAGTCATCACCTGCATTCCCAAACAAAGACCTAGACAAGGCAGACCATTTTCTCGGGCGTAAGCCGCGGCGGCGATTTTGCCTTCTACACCGCGAATACCGAAACCTCCAGGGATGACCATGCCATCAAGTTCAGAAAGGCGACCAGCAGCGAGAAGTCCCTCAACTTCTTCGGCTTGAATCCAATCAATTTCAACCTGGGCGCCATGGTGGAATCCGGCGTGTTTAATGCTTTCGACCACCGACAGATAAGCATCATGAAGCTCGATGTATTTGCCAATAAGTCCAATTCGAACGGGCCGAGTGGCGTTTTCAACCATGTCAACCACCGCGTTCCAAGACGAAAGGTCGGGCTGGGCATCAATACGCAATACTTCGCACACAACGGTATCCAAACCTTCATCATGGAGCACCAAGGGCAACTCGTAGATATTTCGAACGTCTGCAGCATTAACCACTGCTCGCTCATCCACGTCACACAGATTTGAGATTTTGCGCTTCAAACTGGGACTGAGCGATTCCTCGCTGCGGCAAACGATGACATCGGGTCGAATTCCTCGACTGCGAAGTTCGGTCACTGAGTGCTGAGTCGGTTTGGTCTTTTGCTCACCCGATGGTCCAATAAAAGGAACCAAAGTGACGTGGATGTAGCAAACGTTGTCGTGTCCAGCCTCTTTGCGGTACTGACGGATGGCCTCTAAGAAGGGAAGGATTTCAATGTCTCCCACGGTGCCACCAACTTCGGTGATCACGACATCAACATCATCAGCAGTCATTCGACGAATACGACGCTTGATTTCATCGGTGATATGCGGAATGACTTGGACCGTCTTTCCTAAGTAGTCACCCCGACGCTCGGCAGCCAGGACAGCTTGGTAGATGGAACCAGTGGTGGCGTTTGAATTTCTGGTGAGATTCTCGTCGATGAAACGCTCGTAGTGCCCCAGATCTAAATCCGTTTCTCCACCGTCGTCAGTGACGAAGACTTCTCCGTGTTCAAAAGGATTCATCGTGCCGGGATCAACGTTGATGTACGGATCCAACTTCTGCATGGTCACTTTCAGACCTCGCAGTTTGAGCAAACGTCCCAGAGAGGAGGCAGTAAGACCTTTACCTAAGGAGCTGGCAACACCCCCGGTCACGAAGATGTGCTTCGTCATAACGTCCTCCCGTTCCAATGCCTCACAACGGGAGATCACCTTACCTCTCTTGACTACGAAGGGTGATCATTCTTGGAAATTCAGCGCTTTG
>JBJOFA010000167.1:0-4212 GCA_046049015.1 Actinomycetota bacterium
ACGGTGGTGGAAGGCGACGCCATGTCACTTGATTGGAACGCCCTCATTCCTGCCGACCGTACCGCCGTGGTCGTTGCCAACCTTCCCTACAACATCGCCACACCCTTGATCGCCGACCTCTTGGATGACATGCCGCGTATCGTGCGGTTCGTGGTTATGGTGCAAAAGGAAGTTGCCCTGCGACTGGCGGCGTCTCCCGGGTCCGCGGATTATGGCGCCGTCAGTGTGAAGGTGGCTTATTGGGCCACCGCTCGACTTCTTGGAGACGTGCCACCCAGTGTTTTTGTGCCTCGACCAAAAGTCACCTCCAGCATCATCGAGATCACCAGGCGACCTCATCCCGCTATTGATCAGAGCATTTCACCATCCGAGTTATTTTCGGTGATACGAAAAGCATTTGGTCAGAGACGCAAGATGCTTCGTCGATCGTTAGCGGATATCACTTCATCAGAGACTTTTGCTCAGGCTCGCATTGCCCCCGAGGCTCGCCCAGAGGAATTGGATGTTGAGCAATGGGGTCGACTGGCCCGTGAAATTTCAAAAACACGGTCAGGTATCGCCACCGGGTTGAACGATGACTGAAGCGATCTTCACCGTACGAGCCCCGGCCAAGTTGACCTGGTCGCTGGCAATCACTGGCTGCCGAGAAGATGGGTATCACCTTCTCGATGCCGAGATGATCACTTTGGACCTATCCGACGTCATCCGCATTGAGCCCGATAAGACCGGGCTGTTCGTTGACGGCCCCTTCAGCGCCGGAATCCCGACTGATTCCAGCAATCTGGTGCACAAGGCATTGCAATTCATCGGACGCGACGCTCGGATCACCGTGACCAAGAACATCCCCCATGGAGGAGGGCTCGGCGGCGGATCCTCCAACGCCGCAGCCGTCTTGCGCTGGGCGGGCCACACCGCACCCGATCAAGTTCGACGAAGTGCCGCCATCGGGGCCGATGTTCCCTTTTGTGTTGTCGGCGGACGAGCTCGAGTTCGCGGGATTGGCGAAATCATCGAGCCCTTACCTTTTGTTGACCGCCGTATCACCTTGATCATCCCGCCGCTGCAAGTAAGCACCCCAGCGGTTTATCGAGCCTGGGACACCTTGTACGACCATGGACGAGCACCACGGCCGACGCCGGTATTGACCCCCGAGGGGACCATGAACGACTTAGAAGAAGCAGCCCTCAAAGTCGAACCGTCACTAGCTCGTTGGCGAGACCGAATACGTGAGGCTTGTGGCATCACTCCCACCTTGGCTGGAAGTGGGGCAACCTGGTTCATACCTGGCTCCCACAGCCATATTGCCTCAGCCCTGATGGACGCTCACGTCGTAGAGACGCGGACCATCGCCCCCGACTGAACCGCTCAGGACGGTGATGAGTCCGAATTGATTACTTGCGGCGCTGGTGGCGCGTACGACGGAGCATCTTCTTGTGCTTCTTTTTACGCATCCGCTTACGGCGCTTTTTGATTAGCGAGCCCATACAACCTCTTCGACGACAGGAATCCCACGCTACCGAGGAATTCCCGGCCATCCAAACGGGATCCTGCATTGGCCAATACCAAATTGACTTGGACTACCGAGTTTCGATGAGGGAGTTTCAATGAACACGGGTGGATCCGGTTCGAAACGGTAAATTCAAACCGTCGTTCGTCGACACTTCACTCTTTCCGGGGTCGTTCAATGGTAGGACAGCGGATTTTGATTCCGCGAATAGGGGTTCGAGCCCTCTCCCCGGAGCTCCTGCATCTCATATACATCGGCATGCCCTAGGCACATCGGCATGTGATAGGACCGATATGTGCCCGTCTACGCCATTGTTCTGGCTGCTGGCGAGGGAACGCGCATGCGCTCCCAACGACCCAAGCCACTCCACCTGATTTGCGGTCGGCCCATGGTCCTCCACGTCATTCACTCTCTGAAATCAGTACAGCCGAGTCGGACGGTTGTGGTGGTGGGTTTTGAAGCAGATCGGGTGCGGCAGCGAATTTCTTCTCTCGCTCCGGCGTGGGCCCATATTGGTTACGCAAATCAGCCCGTTCAACGAGGCACCGGAGACGCAGTCAGAGCCGGGTTGGCCGTACTTGATAACGATCTATCCGATGAACACGACGACACGTCCACCATCGTCGTTTTGCCCGGCGATACGCCGTTGTTGAGGCGTGAAACCATCGATGATCTTGTCACTCATCATGAATCCCAGGGACTGGCCGCCACGGTTCTGGTCTCTGAAATGGATGATCCCACTGGTTACGGGCGCGTTGTTCGCGCCAAAGATGGCCGGGTCACCCAAATAGTCGAGCATCGCGACGCCTCTCCCGAAGTACGCAATATCAAAGAGGTGAACACCTCGATCTACGCCTTTCGCCGGGATCTCCTTGGTCCGGCCCTACGCCGGATATCCCCGCAAAATGCTCAGGCCGAGTACTACCTCACCGACGTGATTGCCGTGTTGTCGGCAATGGGTCATCGTGTGGGCGCCATATCGGCCCCAGCATTAGAGACCCAAGGGGTCAACGACCGGTGGCAATTGGCTCAAGCCGAGGGCGAACTTCGATCCCGCACTAACCGACATTGGCTGCTGAACGGGGTGACCATGCTCGACCCCCAGCAAACATTTATCGATACCGACGTCGATATTGGACAAGACGTCACTTTGTATCCGGGAACAATTTTGCAGGGGCGCACCACCATCGGATCCGGATGCGATATCGGTCCGAATACCCGACTCGTGGACTGCACCGTTGGTGATAACTGCCGAATTGACACCACAGTCGCCCACGAGTCCACCATCGGCAATCAAAGCACCGTTGGCCCGTACGCATTTCTCGCTTCGGGGACCGCAATCGTTGAAGGCTCCCAGACCGGCGCGTTCTATGATTCAAGCCGAGACACCAAGTCCTGAAGGGGTTACATGTGAGTCAGATCGACAAGGTCACTACCAAGCGAATGGCTCTGTACTCGGGCCGTACACACCCTGAACTAGCTCGCGAGGTGGCGTCGTATCTGAACATCGAAATGGGTGACCCCCATTTAGTTGAATTCGCCAATGGTGAGATCCGGCCCCGATTTGGCGAAAGTGTGCGGGGTTGCGATGTCTTCATCATGCAGAGCCACTTTGGATTTAATGGCCACTCCATCAACGACTCCATCATGGAGCAGTTGATCATGATTGATGCTGCGCAACGCGCCTCGGCAAAGCGCATTACGGCGGTCTGTCCTTTTTACGGATACGCCCGCCAAGACCGAAAAGCAGAAGGCCGAGAGCCCATCACGGCGCGACTCATCGCTGACCTTTTCAAAGCAGCCGGAGCCAAGCGCATGGTGTCTATCGACCTCCATAGCGGACAGATTCAAGGATTTTTCGACGGACCGGTGGACCATCTCACTGCCATGCCCGTGATCGAGCAATACATCCGCGAACATGCCACCAATCCAGTGATTGTCTCCCCGGATGCTGGCCGCATCAAAGTTGCTGAACGGATGCAACAGCATCTGGGTGAAGAGCTCGGGGCCGACTTGGCTTTTGTGTACAAGCGACGACCCAAAGGCAGCACCAACGTGACCGAGGCTCTGGACGTCATTGGCGATGTCGAGGGACGACTGTGCATCTTGACCGACGACATGATCGACACCGGCGGCACCATTGTTTCAGCAGCCCATCTGTTATTGGAAAAAGGCGCAACTGAAGTTTGGGCCATGGCCACTCACGGCGTACTTTCAGGCCCAGCAGTTGAGCGATTGAGCGCTTCTCGGATTGACCGAGTCGTCTTGACCAACACCTTGCCCCTCAGCCCTGCGGCTCGTATCGACAAGATCCAAGTGCTTTCCGTCGGCAAGATCATTGCCGACGCCTTATCTGCGGTCTTCGATGACACCAGCGTGAGCGAGATTTTCGGCGGAGAAAACCAAGCCTGACCAGCCGTTCCGGCCGGTCGTGGCCGCAGGTGGTGTTCAGCGTCGAGAGTCCGTAGTATTACCACCTGCTTGCGCTCACTTCGGGCTCTTTTTTGACTAAAGCCCGCACGAAAGGTTTCCCATGTCCACGACACTCGTAGCAATTTCTGGCCGAGAGACCGGCAGTAGTTCCTCTAGGCGTTTGCGTCGTGAAGAGAAGATCCCCGGCGTCATCTACGGCCTGGGAATGGATCCAATTTCGGTCACCATCGAACGTCGTGATCTTCGTCTGGCCTTATCGGGCGCCGCAGGCG
>JBJOFA010000168.1:0-4208 GCA_046049015.1 Actinomycetota bacterium
TGACCCGCTGGTTAGATCGCATAATCCCGTGACTCCGGCATTGGTGTGGTCGGTGCAATGCAGGGCTCCTTGGGACAAAGTCCAAACAATCCACGAGTCGACGGTGCCGATACAGAGATCGTGGGCTCGTCGTGCAATCGTCTGTCGGTCTCCGACATAGTTCTGGAGTAGCCAGGCGGCTTTCGTGGCCGTCTGATTAGGGGCCAGTGGGAACCCATGCTCTGCAGTAATTGTCAGACACTCGCCAACGGTGCGCAGGTCCTGCCAGCCAAGTGCAGGCCCAATTGGTCGACCAGTGGAGCGTTCCCAGACGATGGTTGTGGCTCGTTGGGTCGCAATGCCGACTGCGCCCACCGGACCTCCCTCGACTAGGGCCGCCGAAGCGGTTTCAAGTACCAGGCGAGCCATCTCGGAGGCATCAAATTCAACTAGTCCCGGAAATGGCGAGTCCGGACTAAAGGCAACGTAATGGAGTGATTCGATACGCGTGTCGGGTCGCACGATGGCGGCGCGCAACCCGCTGGTACCAACATCGATGACCAGACTGGAACCATTCTGTGACATCAGTTCGCCGCCTTCGTCATCAGTTCACCGGCCTTCGGCCTTGGGGGTAGGCGCCTCGACGTTGCATCGATGATCCGAGTAGACCGCCAAAGACTCCCATGGTCATGGTGATCGCCAAATTGAACATCACTCCACTCCAGGCCACATCTCCGCCTCGCGCCAGTTTGATCACGATAAAGACTGCTTGAGCGGCCAAGTAGGTGGTGGTAGCCGTGACGAGCGCGTGAGAAAGCGGTGTTCTCTTTTGTTGATGCCAGGCCGCCACCGCAGCCCCTAAGAGAAAGCCCAATGCCGCGGCGAAAGAAAGCAGAACTGCCAAGCCACTTCCCGAAACAAAGCGAGCCGCAATGGATAAGGGAACAGCAAAGACCAAAGCAACTGAAGCTCCAGCGCGAATGGCTGGCAAGTCCCATCGACTGGCGGCGTCGCTGGCTGATTCTGAGTTGCTCACGGCCAAACCTCCGAAGCTGTCGATGATTCAAGTTGTTGGGGCAATTGGGGTAATCCCATTTTGCCCGGATTCAAAATCCCGTTGGGATCGAGAGCATTTTTCAAAGTTACGAGAAGTTGGTGTGCTGGTCCGAGAGCTTCTGCGATGAATCGAGATCGATTCAATCCAATTCCGTGATGATGACTGAGATTTCCTCCCTGGGCCACAACGTTGCGAGTCCCAGCATCCCAAAGGGCGATGTACGTCGACTCGATATCTGAGGGACTTGGTTGGGCGGCAAAAGTGAAATAGAGACAAGCGCCATCGCGGTAACTATGCGAAAGATGACAGGTGGCAGTGCGGGCATGTTCGACCGCCAGAAGTGCTGCGCAGGTCGACTCAAATATTTGCGCCAGCCGCGACCAGGGAGCGGCAATTTCCATGGTGTCAACGACGAAGCCCTTGTGGGTGAGAGCCTGCAATCCACTGGTGTCATTGCGATGGAGCATCCACGCATCGACCAAAGTTGATTCTTTTGGAAAACATCCGTCAGTTGCCAGACATTCCTCGTCGACAATGGCCATGGTGGCATCGACTGAGGCGATATCTCCTTCATCTAGTACCAACAAGATGCACTCGGATCCATCACCTTTGTGACCGCGCTGGCTTTCGCGTGCGTCGTAGAGGCGTAAGACCGCTGGAGTGCCGCCGCGTTGCATGATGCGTCGACAGGCATCAAGTCCCGAAGTGAAGTCTTGGAAGGCATAAGCGGCGCGTGATTCAGTGACTGGAGCGGGATGACAACGCAACCAGATGCGGGTAATCACACCAAGGGTTCCCTCACTGCCGATAAAGATCTGATTGAGATCAGGGCCGCTCGCCGATCGTGGCGCGCCGCCAGTGCGAATGACAGTGCCGTCAGCCAAGACGACCTCTAGGCCCACCACCATGTCTTCGATCTTGCCGTAGCGGGTCGAGTATTGCCCGGCGCCGCGACAGGCCACCCAGCCGCCAACTGTGGCGATGGCAAAACTCTGGGGATAGTGACCAAGAGTGAGGCCCACCTCGCCGAGGACTTTTTCTAATTCTGGGCCGAAAGTTCCGGGAAGGACTTCGACCACCATTGAAACTTGGTCGATATTTTCAACGCCTTGCAAGGCTGTGGTGTCGAGTACAACGCCCCCATAAAGGGGAATTGAGGCTCCACACACTCCGCTTCGACCGCCAACTGTGGTCAAGGGAAGTCCTTGTTGATTGCAGTAGCTCACAATGGGTGGAATCTGCTCCACTCGTGTGGGACGGCAAACCGCAGCGGCCATTGCCGGTACTTCGCCGGCCAGTGACCAATGCATTGACAATGGCCACCAATCTCGACTGGCTTGAGAGCGAGAACCAATGCTGGTCTCGGTAGGACCGAGTTTTTCAAGGTAAGCGATCTGTTCAGATGTCAAATGAACTTTTGAATGGGTGAAGTGTTCGCCGATGGACTCGGTGTCATTCGACCCAAACGGAATCGGACTTGTTATTTGGCGAGGAATGAAAACGGGACTGTTCAAGTTGGGTGCCTTAGGGTTAAGAGTTCACGATGTACGGATTTCGACCTCGGCAAGTTGCCCCGAAGCTTCTTCATGGGCGCACAATTCGCGGAACGCGGCAATTTCAGTTTCGATTCGACGCTGATCCCAACCAAGAACGGGTGCTGCCAATTCGGCGACTAGCCCAGCAGCCTGGACAGCGGCGTTTCGGTCAAAGAGCAAGGCGCGAGTTCGCCGTGATAGGAGATCCTCGAGGGTGACGACCATTTCGTGGTGAACGGCGTACACAACTTCAGCGCGTCGATAGGCCAGTCCATCGACGAGGGGCAAGCCCAGTTCTGGATCTTTGGCGATCAAGGCTTCGATCTCGGGAGCATCGGTGCCGTAACGGTGAAAGAAATGGCTCCGGCGAGGATCGCGGTTCTTGATGCGTTGCCACCAGCTCAAGCGCGGCGCTCCATGAAGACGGAGACGACGCGTCTGGCAACGGCGCTTGGATCGTGAGATGGTTTTGCTAGCTGGTGTTGACCGAAGCACCGAAAGCACTTCGTCAACGGCGTCCTCCGCCATTTCGCGGTATGTCGTTAACTTGCCTCCGGTGACGGTGATGATTCCATCTCCGGTTGAACTAACCAGGTGCCGACGCGAAAGATCGGCCGTGCGTTCGGCTTTTCCTGATTGACCGGAACCTTCGGCTGCGTTCACCTGCTTGACCAATGGTCGCAATCCGGCCCACACGCCGGTGACATCCTCGGCTGAAATGCCGGAAGTCAGACTGGCGTTGAGGGCCCGGAGAACGTAATCAATATCTTCTTTGGTGCATTGCGGATCATCGATTGGTCCGCGATAGTCGGTATCAGTTGTTCCGACATAGGTGTGGCTGAAACCACCCTCGGGGAGTGGACCCCATGGAATTACGAAGAGACTTCGGCGATCCTTAGGAACGGGAATGACAACCGCAATGTCGTTGCGTACTTTGGACCAGGGCAATGTGATGTGAACACCCTTTGCTGGGCGAATGGTGTCTGCATCAACATCTTTTTCCGTTCGGCGAACTTCATCGCACCACACTCCCGCAGCATTGACCACGATGGGGGCCTGCACGAGAAAAGTTTGTGAATCTCCTTCGTGGGAGACTTCGCCACCAGAACCCCGAGTGAGTCGCACGTTGATCCCAGCGATTGAGCCATTGTCGTGACGCACAATTTTTTCCGCAGCAACGTAATTAACGACAACCGCTCCGTGATCGGCCGCAGAACGAGCAAGCGCCAGACACAATCGAGCGTCATCAGCTTGGGCATCAAAGTAGATGTATGCCGAGGCCAAACGCTCGGTGTTGATGGTGGGAATATGGGCGCTAGCCCGAGCTTTACGAATACGGCGATGAAACCGACCAATACGTAGACCACCGGTGAAGTCGTACATCCAAAGCGCTGATCCCAATGCCCGGGCGATCTTGCGCGAAATCAGTCCGTCACGGGTGAGGATGGGAAGCATGAAGGGCAAGACGGTCACTAGATGAGGAGCATTGCGAAGTAGTCGCTGTCTTTCGTAAAGCGCCTCGTAAACCAAGCGCACTTCGCCTTGTTGGAGATAACGAAGGCCTCCATGGATCAATTTCGAACTTTTCGATGAGGTGCCCGAAGCGAAATCATCCCGTTCGATAAGCGCTACTCGCA
>JBJOFA010000169.1:0-4207 GCA_046049015.1 Actinomycetota bacterium
ATAGTTGGTGGGGAAAACGGTCTTGTTTATCGGAAAGTCCCACCAGATCGAGTACCGCGGGGACCTGCTGACGGATGACGTGCTTGGGGCGTCCGATGACCTCAAGAGCAAATGCCACGTTCTCAAAAACCGTCTTATTCAGAAGAAGTTTGTAGTCCTGGAAAATATTGCCGATGTTGCGCCGCAGATACGGCACTTTCGAATCGGCCATGGTGTTGATGTCTTTGCCAGCCACCCATACTGAGCCCCGCTCGGGCTGTTCCTGACGGTTCATGAGGCGCAGCAAAGTGGATTTACCCGACCCGGAAGGACCCACCATAAAGACGAACTCACCCTTGCTGACTTCGAATGATGCGTCACGAACCGCAGCACTCTCTCCGTCATAGGTCTTGGTGACATTTTCGAGGCGGATCATAAAAACTCCGGGGATCGGGCACACTGCGGATGAGATCGTCGCAGCACGATTCGCCAGGTTACCAGTAGTGACTAGTCAGGAATTGTCACCTGAGCGGCGCCACTGGAGATAACCCTCCATGAAAACGTCCAGATCTCCATCAAGCACTGCTTCAACACTGCTGGATTCGATATTCGTACGGAGATCTTTCACCATCTGGTACGGCTGCAGGACATAGCTTCTGATCTGACTTCCCCAGCCCACAGTGGCTTGTTTGCCCGCAATGCGATCCAATTCTGCCTGATGCTCCTCTTCAATTTTTGCCGCCACCATGGCTCGAATACGCCCCATGGCCTTTTCACGGTTTTGCAACTGGCTGCGTTCCTCCTGTGACGAAGCCACCAAACCAGTTGGCTCATGAATAAGGCGAACCGCTGAAGATGTCTTGTTGACGTGCTGACCACCAGCGCCTGAAGCTCGGAATACCTCCATTCGAATATCGGCTTCGTTGATTTCCACATCGGGATCATCCATAACAGGCCAAACTTGGACCGCCGAGAAACTGGTCTGACGACGACCCTGATTATCAAAGGGGCTAATACGCACCAAACGATGCGTGCCTCGCTCTGAGGTCATAAGTCCGTAGGCGTAACGTCCTTTGATGGTGAACTCCGCCGACATAATTCCAGCTTCAGTTCCCGGTGAGACATCGTCAATTTCAACTGAAAACCCTTTACGCTCTGCCCATCGTTGATACATCCTTAATAGGATCTCACTCCAATCCTGGGCATCAACTCCGCCGTCTTTGGTATTGATATGAACGATGCAGTCGGCCTCATCATGTTCGCCGGTAAAGAGGCTCCGAAGTTCAAGTTCACGAATAGCCGATCGCAAACTATTGAGACCGTTTTCAATATCGCCTTCTTGGCTGGCATCATCCACTTCACGGGCCATTTCGTGAAGGACCTCAACATCCTCAAGTTGACTGACCAGGGAACTGTAAAGATCAAGGTCATCTTTGATCACCGCATACTCAGCGTTCAGTTTTTTCGCCAGATTTTGGTCATCCCAAAGATCGGGCCGAGCCACTTCCACTTCTAGTTCCCGAAAACGTTCACCACGGGCTTCTATTTTCAGGTACACCCGCGCTTCGTCTAAGCGACGCGACACGTCTTTGACTTCATCGGAGAAATCTCGCATCGGAGTTCAGTTGGCGCCGTGGCACATCTTGAATTTTTTACCCGAGCCACAGGGACACGATGCATTACGCGGAGTCTTTGACCAAGCATCATTCACGATGGTTCGCGGTTGCGCCGGGACTGATGCTTGCTGAACGGCATTCACCGCTGAGTCCGCAGAGGCCGAAGTCAAAGTTGACGGGGCTTCAGACTTCGATTGTTGCAGGTTCTGAACCAAGGGCTGCGTGGCCTCTTGCTGAACCACTTGCACATGCATGACATAACGCACGAAATCCTGAGCAATGCCCTTCATCATGGACCCGAACATTTCATAGCCTTCGCGCTGCCATTCGGCGAGGGGATCCTTTTGGCCCATAGCCCGCAAGTTGATGCCTTCTTGCAAATAATCCATCTCTTCGAGATGCTCTCGCCAACGCTGGTCAATGATCCGCAACATGACCTGTCGTTCCACATCGCGCATTACTTCAGGCGTCAATTCCGCTTCACGGCGTTCATAAAAGTTAGAGGCGTCGGCCATGACCACGTCGTACATTTGGTTCGTGCTACGACAACCCAGCAACTGGGACTCGGTGAGTTCGTTAGGCCAGAAGGTCTTCAGTTCTTTCACTAGGCCTTCGACATCCCACTCTTCATCTGCCTCGCTCACGCAGTGCGTCTCAATTAACGAGTCCACCGCCTCCGCCAAATATTCCAAACCGGCGGCCTTCAAATCAGTTCCATCAAGAATCTGGTCACGGCGCATGTAAATCACTTTGCGCTGTTCGTTCATGACCTCGTCGTACTTCAGAACGTTTTTGCGGATCTCGGCGTTGCGCTGTTCCACCGTTGACTGAGCTCGTTCAATAGCCTTGGTGACCATCTTGTGCTCGATGGCTTCGTCGTCAGGCAGGGCGCGGCCCATGACCCAACTCAAGGCTCCCGTAGCAAAGAGGCGCATGAGTTCGTCATCCAAACTCAAATAGAAACGGCTGGATCCCGGATCTCCCTGACGTCCCGAACGCCCTCGCAACTGATTATCGATTCGGCGGCTCTCATGACGTTCAGAGCCAATGACATAGAGGCCCCCTAGTTCGCGAATGACATCGCCTTCGGCTTTGCACTTGACCGTAATATCGGCCAACAACTCCTGATAACGGGCTTGGGCTTTAGCCCTGGCCTGGCGGTACTCCTCGGGCATCTCAGCCAACGGAACGGGAAGGGTGAACTCGTCATCCAGAGTGTCAGCGGCGTGACCTTCGGCTAAAACAGCTTTTCGAGCAAGGCCCTCGGGATTACCACCAAGGAGAATGTCCACGCCGCGACCAGCCATATTGGTTGCCACAGTCACCGCTCCAAGGCGTCCAGCTTGGGTCACGATCTCTGCCTCACGTGTGTGCTGTTTGGCGTTCAACACTTCGTGCTTGATTCCAACTTTGGTTAAAAGGCGTGACAGTGTCTCGCTCTTTTCCACGCTGACAGTACCCACCAAAATCGGCTGGCCCTTGGCATTGCGCTCTTCAATGTCGGCGACCATGCTGTTGAATTTCGCCGTTTCCGTTTTGAAAATTAGGTCGGGTTCATCTATTCGTTGAATAGGACGATTCGTAGGAATCGGTACCACTTGCAAGTCATAGGTATTCATCAGTTCGGAAGCTTCGGTCTGCGCCGTACCCGTCATACCCGCCAACTTCTCGTACATACGGAAGTAGTTCTGCAGGGTGATGGTGGCCAAAGTCTGATTCTCTTCTTTGATCTTGACGCCCTCTTTGGCTTCAACTGCCTGGTGAATACCCTCACTCCAGCGTCGACCTTCCAAAATTCGGCCAGTGAATTCATCGACGATCTTCACTTCACCGGCCTGAACGATGTAGTCCTTATCGCGTCGGTAGAGCTCTTTGGCCTTCAGTGCCACTTGCAATTGGTGCACCAAGTTCCGCTGGACTTCGTCGTAAAGGTTTTCGATTCCCAACTCCGCTTCGACGCGCTCGATACCGCGTTCAGTGGGCATTACAACGCGCTTGTCCTCTTCGACGTCGTAATCCTCATCTCGTTTTAGGGAACGAACAATGGAGGCAAATCGATAGTAAAGATTGGCGGCATCAGCAACTCGTCCGGAAATGATGAGAGGCGTTCGCGCCTCGTCAATGAGAATCGAGTCCACTTCGTCAACAATGGCAAAGGCGTGTCCCCGCTGCACCTTGTTGTCTTTGGTGGGGGCCATATTGTCTCGCAGGTAGTCAAAGCCAAACTCGTTGTTGGTTCCGTAGGTGATGTCAGCGGCGTAGTCAAGACGCTTTTGATCGGGTCGTTCGCGGTAACCAGGAATAACTAATCCCACGTTCAGACCGAGCCAGCGATGCACTCGCCCCATCCACTCAGAGTCACGACGGGCTAAGTAGTCGTTGACGGTGATGAGGTGCACCCCGCGACCCGAGATCCCGTTCAGATAAGCAGGCAAAGTGGAGACCAGCGTCTTACCTTCACCCGTTTTCATTTCTGCGACCCAACCGAAATGCAACGCCGCTCCACCCATGATCTGAACGTCGTAGTGCCGCTGTCCAATGACCCGACTGGCGGCCTCACGGACTACGGCAAAAGATTCAATGAGGAGATCATCCAACGATTCGCCTCGCTC
>JBJOFA010000170.1:0-4178 GCA_046049015.1 Actinomycetota bacterium
GTCGAACAAATCAACTCGGCGCCGGCCTCAACGGCACATTGGGCTAGCCAGTGATCAAAATCAGGGCGATATGCCGTGGCACCGTTATACGGCGGCTGACCCCATGTGTTGCTCCGGTAGTCGATATTGAGTGCTCCAGTTTCCGAGAGCAACATTGTCGAACGTCGAACAACCCACCGTTGAACAGGAGCGGTGAGCCACCATTCGGGAATTAACTCATCAAGAACTCGCGGATAGACCACCCCGCCGTACATGTTCTTCGATCCGGGGAACGGTCCTCGTTCCAAAAGAATGACTCGACGACCCTTTTGAGCCGCGGCAATGGCCGCGCATGATCCGGCAGGACCGGCGCCGACAATGATGACATCGGCATCGCGTTGGCCAAGGTCTGGCGGATGAACTATGACGGGCTGACTGGTCATGAGGCGCGGTTCACTGAATCAGAGGAACGCTGTACGTCCAGTAGGCCTGCCAACTCCTCAAGGACGCTGTTGGCATCAGAAACGATGGCCAGATCCGACATTTGCATCATGGGGCAGTGGGGATCGGTATTGACACTGATGATGTGATCGGGTTGACCAAGCCCACTGGTGTGTTGAACTGCTCCACTGATACCAAATGAGATGTACAAACGCGGATTGACCACCACACCAGTGGTGCCGATCTGTCGTTCGTGGGAAGCCCAGGAGCGGTCAGTGATAACGCGGGTAACTCCCATTGAAGCATCAAGAACCGTGGCCACGTTCTCAAGCATTGAGAAAGCCTCGGCTGATCGAAGACCAGCACCGCCACCAACAATACGAGGTGCTTCAGAGAGGTCCATGGTGGCGGCATCGGGAGGAAGAACTGAGATCGATGCAACTCCACTCGATCGGTTGCTGATCGGAAGGGTGTTCGGCAGAGCAATGACTTCAGCAGGTGTCGAAATGTACTCAGGTCCCCGACAGCCGACTTGGATAGTGGCCACTATTGGTTCAGAGACTGCGAAGTCGGCAATCTGCAATCCACCGAAGCGACTGATGCTGATGGCGACATTGCTGATAGCCACGGCTCCAGCAAAAAATTGGCGGTCTAGGATTTGAGCCAGATGTGGTCCCAGGTCTCGGCCATCGGGACTGGCCGGCAAGATAATGGTTTCATCGGGTCGCTCGATGATGGCAAGGGCCGCCATGGCAGCCTGGGCTTGATCGGCGAACGAAGGACTTATTCCTGGTGTATCGGTTTCGGGAGAGTCCGCCCCGAAATCGACGGTCCAGACTTTTGCCGAGACACTCTCAAGAGTTACACATGCCTCTTGAATCCCCGATCCAATAAGGAGCAGATTCCCGCCCGCTTCAGAGATCGCCTCCTCGGCACCAGCAGGTACCAGACCGGCGCGAATAGGAACGACAGCAATCATGCACTGCTTAGATTACGCCCACCTCTGGAATCCTTCACCGTTGAGGACCCGACAACTGGTGCCAGGCTGAGGAATTACTAGGGCCGTCAGGAACCAAGCTTTCTTTCAATGGCCTTGAGTTGACCGATCACGCGATCGGTCTCGGTGCGGTGTTCGTGCACGAGGCGGATCAACCAAAAACGGAAGAACCGGGCCAGGGAGTAACGAATGAAGACCGCAGTACTGGCAATCACCAGCGCCAGTCCGATAAGGGTGCCCGTCGCCAAGAAGGCAACTTGGTCCGTGGTATTGCTAGTTCCGCTGGCTTGAAAGCCACCGAAGACCGCCAGTCCCACCCCGGCGACAAGTCCAATGACTCCCAAGATGAGCAGCATTCGCTCTCGATCGGATCGTCCCCCTCGAAGTTTCATGGCGCTGATTTCCTCGGTGAAGGTCTGGATTCGGTCTTCGTTCATGAGATGTCCCCATTCAGGAGTTGACGTTGCTGGAAAAACGGATGAAAAGGAAGGTATTGGCTGGGAATCCCCGACGCTGTAGATGTGGTTCGGAAAACGTACCCCAAAGATCTAACGGGTCTGGTGATGGAAAGAGTGCTCATGGTGCTGTCAGCGACCCAGGTAGGCGCCAGCCAAGACGTCCTCGCCAATCTCAGCCGCGGGTCCGGAGGCTTGGACCCGACCTTGAGCCATTATTACAGCCTGGTCGGCAATACCGAGGACAGTTCGAGCGAACTGCTCAACTACCAAGACCGATACGCCCTGGGCTGCGATGGCGGCAACTTGCTCGTACAGTTCAGCGACCACCAGGGGAGCCAAGCCCATGGAGAGTTCGTCGAGGAGCAATATTGCGGGATCGGTGGCCAGAGCCCGGGCCAAGGACAACATTTGCTGTTCGCCACCTGAGAGAGTTCCGGCAACCTGTTGGCGTCGTTCCGAAAGGCGAGGAAAGCGGCTGTAGGTCTGTTCTTCAATATCGCTGAGGCGGTGGCCGCTATAGGTGGCCATGATGAGGTTTTCGCGAACGGTGAGGTTGGGGAAGACTCCTCGTCCTTCGGGAATGGTGCACAACCCGGCCCGAGCTAAAGAATGTGTTGAGGCACCTGTGACATTGCGACCAGCGACCAACACGTGGCCCGCAGTTGGTTTGATCAGACCACAAATGACCTTGATAGTGGTGCTCTTACCGGCACCGTTGGGACCGAGCAAGGCCACGACCTCGCCGGTGTTCACCTTCAGGTCAATGCCGTGCAATACCTCGATGGTTCCGTAGCCGGCATGGACGCCTCGTAACTCAAGAATTGGCTGGTTCATGCGGCCCCCAGATATGCCGTGAGCACTTGTGGATTGTGCTTGATTTCCTCTGGTGTGCCATGGGCAATGATCAAGCCCAGATCCAACACGTAGATGGAATCGCAGACGCGCATTACCAGGCCCACATCATGTTCTACGAGTAGAACACCCAGACCTTCAGAGGCGAGAGAGCGCAAAAGAAGGCCGAGGTGATCTGTTTCTGATTCATTCAGACCTGAGGCTGGCTCGTCAAGGAGCAATAGGCGAGGCTTGGTGGCTAAAGCTCGAGCGATTTCCACCAGCCGTGCTGAACCAGTGGGAAGATCTCCAGCGGTTTGCTCGGCTAGTTCAGTCAATCCCACTCGTTGTAAGACAGCATCCACCCACTGACGAACATCTGGTATTCGGGCCAACTCGGCCGCAACGCGGACGTTGTCACGAACCGACAGGGAGCCGAAAAGCTCAAGTCTTTGAAATGTGCGCGCCAAACCCAGTCGCGCTCGGCGATGAGGGGCGATACGAGTGACATCTTGGGTGTCGATGGTGACTGAACCCGAGGTCGGAGTTTGTATGCCGCTGATGACATTGAACAACGTGGTCTTTCCTGCGCCATTTGGACCGATGAGTCCGGTGACCTGTCCGATGGGTACGGCGACGTCGACACCACCAAGGGCCATCACACCCCCAAATCGGACCATGATCTCTTTGGTCTCGAGGAGAGTCATCAGAGCACCACTCCTAGTCCTCGCTCGGCCTGCGCAATTTCGTTATCACTGAAAGGCTCGCGCAATCCGCTGAGATCCGGCGAAGTGCGATCAATGCGCGGACTTGATTCCAACATTCGTTGAGCACCAAGTCCGAACACGGCAATCAAAAAGGCCATAGCAATGAGTCGCTTACCGGTGGCATCAAGAGCAGTGCTCCAATCCACAGCAGCAGCCAGGAACAATCCGAGAGCAAGATAGAGCCCTGCTAAAACGCGACGCAACAACGCACTCTTGGCCAGACTGACCAGATTCGTAGTTATTGCCAGAATCCAAAAGACACTGGCAATAAAAAAGGACCAACGCGAGATGACGTCAAGCGCATTCAGGGCCCAAATTCCTATCGACCCCAAGCACGCGCCGGCGATGAGATTCCAATGGTGTTGCAATGTGCGGAAGTTCTCAGCGGTTTGTGAGGCGGCTCCGTTTGGATTACGTCCCAACGTGATACCGATAACTCCTGGACCAACCTTGGTGATGTTTTTGACGGTGGGAACAATGGAGGCCAAAACTGAATTTCCGCCGAGAAGGAACCCTCCAAAGAGAGCACCAGCTACAGTCCCAACTCCACCAACGACCGCTAAGAGAACGAGCGGGAGGCTTTGCATGAAGTCGTACTGTTGGGGACTGACCTTGTCTCCGGCCAGGGCCCCCGCACAGGCTGCGATACCCGCTGATACCGCAAAGGCGACGAGTTTGGCCCGGGTCAAACTCATGCCCAAGGTG